>JAYWAV010000465.1:0-8071 GCA_043782015.1 Rhodoferax sp.
ATCTTCCAGCGGCCCTACCCCGCAAACCACCTTGGTCCCCGGTACATCCAGCGCCAGAAAGGCTGCAATGTTCTTCTCGTACGAGACTCGTCCGACAAACAGCGATACCGGGCGCACCAGGCTCCCCAGATCAGGGTAGCGCTGCGGTTGGTCTACATAGGCGAACAAATGCATGTCCACCCCATGCGTCCAGGTACGCAGATTGCGAAAGCCCCGTGCATCCAGCATACGCTGCACGCTGGGCGTCGGCACCAGCACGCCGCTTGAAGCGCTGTGGAAGTGGCGAAACAGCGCGTAGCCGATCCACAACGGCAACTTCAACGCGGCCTTCAGGATTTCGGGGAAGCGCGTGTGGAACGCGGTGGTAAACGCCAGCTTGTGTTTTTTGCAAAAGCTGCGTGCGGCCCACCCTAGCGGCCCTTCGGTGGCCACGTGGATCGCGTCTGGCGCGGCGTCTTGTAACAAATGACTCAACCGCTTGGCAGGACGTACGGCGAGGTCAATGCCAGCGTAGCCTGGGCAAGGGCGCGTCGTGAACAACCCGGGATGGATCACCACCACGCTGTGCCCGAGCTGTTCCATCTCACGCACCAGCTCGACCAGCGTAGTCACCACGCCATTGACCTGTGGCTGCCAGGCATCGGTAATCAGAGCGAGCTTCATACAGTGGCCTCCTGCCATGGGGTTGCTACAAGTTTTTGTGGGGATGCCTGTGCTGGCCCGTCGCTGCCGGGCCAGGTCACCAGCTCCAGGCGACCATCCATGTGCTCCACCAGCGCGGTGCGACTCTCGACCCAGTCGCCATCGTTGCAATACAAAGTGCCGGCTATCTCGCGCATCTCGGCGCGGTGGATATGGCCGCACACCACGCCCTGGTGGCCACGGCTGCGCGCCTCGTTGGCTACCGCGACTTCAAAGTCGGTCACATAGTTCAGAGCCAACTTCACCTTGTGCTTCAGATAGGCGGACAGCGACCAGTACGGCAAGCCCAGACGACCGCGCAAATAGTTCAGATGGCGGTTCAACTTGAGCGTGAACTCGTAGGCGTTATCGCCCAGATAAGCCAGCCACTTGGCGCACTGGATCACGCCGTCAAAATAGTCGCCGTGCGTGACCCACAGCGTGCGGCCATCGGCGGTCGTGTGCGTGGTGTCTTCGTGGACCTCGATGCCACCAAACTGGTGTCCGACAAAGGCGCGTGCAAATTCATCGTGGTTGCCGGGAATGAACGTGACCTTGCAACCCTTGCGCGCACGGCGCAACAGCTTTTGCACCACGTCGTTGTGCGCCTGCGGCCAGTACCAGCGACGACGCAACTGCCAGCCGTCCACGATGTCGCCTACCAGGTATAGGTAGTCACTCGGGTGGTGCTTCAGAAAATCCAGCAGCGCCTCGGCCTGACACCCAGCGGTACCCAGATGGATGTCGGAGATGAACACCGCGCGAAAACGCGGGCCGCCACTGTCCTCGTCCTGGTCCTGGTCCGCCATGGCTCCGTTGGCCATCAAAGGGGAATTGGCAGCCAGGGCTTCGAAGGCGGCGCGCATCAGGCACCCAGAAAGTGTTTGCGGTAGCGCGATGGCAGATCCGCAATCCGGATCAGCATCGGCAAGTCCGCTGAATTGAAATCCGGGTCCCAGGCCGGCGCACCCAGCACCTTGGCGCCCATACGCAAGTAGCCCTTGATCAAGGCCGGTGGCTCCACATCCAGCGTAGCATCCAGTTGCTCGATTGGTAACGGCAAGCGCGGGCGCACGTGGTATTCAATCGGCGCCATATGGGTGGCTTGTACGTTGCGCCAGATGCTGGCGGCCAAGTCACCACTGACCATGCCGTTGTGCAGCATCGGAATACTGGCACAGCCAATCATCGTGTCGAGATGGTTGCGTGTCATGAACTCGCCTAAAGCGCGCCACAGCGCCATGATCACTGCGCCATGCCTGTGGTCCACGTGCACACAGCTGCGGCCCAGCTCGACCATGCGTTCGCGCAAGCTCCGCAAGCGGGTCAAGTCAAACTCGGTGTCGCTGTAAGTACTACCGACCCGTTTGGCCTGCACTGGAGTCAGCACCCGGTAAGTACCAATCACCTGCCCGGTTTCCTGCACCCGCACCAGCAGGTGTTCGCAGTAATTGTCAAAAAGATCAATGTCGTGGCCTGCAATCGGCGTACTCAGCCGCGCACCCATTTCCCCGGCAAAGACGTCATAGCGAAGCCGCTGTGCAGCACGCACTTCGTCCTGGTGCCGCGCCCAGAATACTTCCATGCCTTGCAACGGGCTCGCCGCGGCTGGCTGGACATTCGTCGCGCGTGCGTCGCGGCTCCGGGTTTCCAAAGTAATGGTTTCTGTATCCATCATGGTGTTCTCCTGAATCACGTTGTTGTCTTTTGAAAATCTCAAAAAAAAGCCCCGAGGAAGCGGGGCCGAAAGGATTTGCTAGCTGCGTTGGGGCATGACCCACCACTGCCCAAACCGTTGAACCACTTCCACCGTACCCACATGTCCCAGCGAAACCCGGCCATGGCGCGGGTTGTTGTCAATCGGGCTGAACTCCAGCCCCTGCGCCTGCAAACCGCGCGCGCCCACGCTGTGGAGCAACTGCTGCATCTGCTCAAACAATTTTTTGTAGTCCCGCTTCACACTGCACTCCTGTACCGATTGACAGGAATTCTGAGCGGCGCGTATGACCCGTTCATGGCACGGGTGTGAATATTTGGTGACAGCCGCACACCGCTCAGCGGCTTTGTGGAACGATGACCGGACTGATCTGAAACAGCGGCTCGGCGTCCAGGTTCACCGTCACCCTGACCCAGTGCAGGCTGGGGCTGCCAAAGGTTTGCAGACGGGTGAAGTTGTGCAGCAACTTGGTCGGCTTGTACAACGGCTTGTCAATTTTGAAGAAGTGCGTGTCGCCATGCACAAACAACACCTGACCGTCGAATTTCTCCGTTTGCTGAATCACGCGCGCCATGAAGTTGCGATACCCGCTGAACTCGGGCAGCAGGCTTTCATCGGTGTCTTCAGTCTCTGGCCAGTCGAAGCCCACATCGGCCTGCAATACCAGAACCACGCCGCGCGCCTTGGACTCTTTGGCTGCCTGGAAAGACCCTTCAAGCCAAGCAATATTGGCAGCGTCACGCTCCAGGTATTCCGCATTGGATTCATCGCATTGCGCCTGGGTGCGCACGCTCTTGTTGCTGCACTCCTTGGCACTCAGGATCACGTTGTTGTTACTGCCAGGAACGTTCAGCCCTACAAACACCACGGGGCCGCGCGAAAAGCGTACGTTCTCCACATATTTGTCGCCTGGCGCCTGGCCTTGGTGCTGCAGTGGCAGGGTTTGCTGACCCAGGCTGTCCATCGTGGAGTACATGACGCGGCGGATGTGGGCCAGACGCTCCAGACCGTTATAGCCACCGTTGTTGATGCGGTGGCAGTCTGTCCATTCGTTATCGCCTGGTACGTAGACGACCGGTTTGGTCATGCTATTGAACATCTTGAGTGCGTCGGTGTACACGTCATCGGTGCACTTCGAGCTGCCATCCTTGATGTCGCCATCGTAGATGGAGAAGACGATGTCGGATTGGTTGATGCTCTGGATCACCGCGGACAGCTTGGTGTCGTCACCTGCCTTCTTGTAAGGCATATCGCCCCACAAACCGAACGAATACGACGCATCGCTCCTCTGTGTGGTGCTGGCGCAGCCGGTGAGGCCCAGTGCCATTAGTGCCAATAGCGCAATGGACGGAGATACAGAGGGACGTGAAAACATAACGCAACCTTTCGTGTAGATGAAAAAACACCCGCTGTGTTAGGGCGGGTGTTGAGGGACATGCCGCTCATACGGCTGCTGTCATTGCGTTTAGAACTTGAACTGCACGCCCAAGTTGAACGCAGTCGGGTTCTTGCCAGCGGCGGCGCCTGGGAAATTGTCGGACTGGGTGTAGTAACCCTTGGCGTTCTTGCTGTTGGTGATTTGCGAATACGCGCCATACAACGTGATGGACTTGTCCAGTGCGTAATCCACTTCCACGCCAGTCAGTGTCAGGTCATCGGCAGCGCCGCTGGCGGATTCGCTGGATGCGCCGTAGTTGCCCTTGAAGACCATGGGGCCCATCGCATACGCGCCGGAGATCATCCAGTTGTTGGTCTTCTTGCCTGCGTTGTTGTCGATGGTGCTGAATGCCAGTCCGGCTTTCCAGTCACCCATTTGCGCACCCAGCGTCAGCTTGGTTGCTTGCAACGCCTGGCCGGATGTCGTGGACGTTGGCTTGATGTAGTTGTCTTGCGACTGGAATGCCAGGCCAGCGTTCCACATGCCGTCGTTGTATTCCACAGAGCCGCCTGTCATGGGCTGACTGTAGGCGGGCACGGTTGCGGTGGCAGCAGGGGCCACTTCGTCAGGAGAGTACGCAAATTTGGCAACGAAGTTGCTGAATTTGGGGCTGATGTATTCCACCAGATTGGTCTTGCGGGTATGCACTTGTCCGAACACGGCGGAACCGACCGATTGCGAAGTACCGCGGCCGTGGACGATGGTTTCCATCGCTTCGCCTTCGCCCAACATGATCTTGGTCGTGCCTTTCAGGTCCTTCAGGGGCATGTCGTTGGTGCCAATGATCAGCGTACCCATGGAGACACTCTTGAAACCGATGAAGCTGTTGCGGTTTGCCAAAGTCTTGCTTTGCGTTGTGTCGTCAGGCGCGATCCCTGTTTCGATCTGGAAAATACCGCTCAGGTCACCGCTGACCTGGCGCTCGCCCTTGATACCGAAGTTGGACGAGAAGTTTTGCAGCGCAGTGCGGCTGGTGGTGCCGTCGCTATTGGATTCCAGTGCCATTTCCAGAGTACCGTACAGGGTTACGCCGGCTACAGGTGTTGCGGTCTGGGCGAACGATACGGCGGGCAGCATGGCAGCAGCCACAGCCAAAGAGAGCGCCGTTTTGTTGAAAATTGAGGTCATTTCTAAAACTTTCGTGTTGGGTTAAGCCGCCGCGTTGATCGCATGCGGACGACTGGAACTTTAGGTTTCTAATATTTCAGTGTTTTGACACTCCAATGGCGCAGTCGCTTGCGCACCACGTCACAGAAATTTCACAGAACGTGCGATCTCAATTCACTCTTGTGACTCGGCACGCCTGCACATGGGTCATTGCTTGGCGTCCTGCCGGAGTGGGGAATGCCGGAGCCCTCATGGTGTGCCTAAGGCCACACAAATCGGCCCCCCGGCAGTCCCCACCCTGGCGAGACAGAATTGAGTTGGAGTGCAACCCACTCACAACTACAAAACCGCGGAGGAAGGGGGACTGCGCGGGACCGATATGTGCGCGTTTGGCACTCGGGAGGCCCCGCGCAGTTCCCTTTCCTCCGCGCATCAACCAAGGTAGCTCTTCACCCGCCTCTATTACAAACATTTAATATTTCAAGTATTATTGAAATATGAACACAACAACCGCCGTTTTGGATGAAGTCAGCGCCGTCAAAGCGCTCACCGCACTGGCCCAGACCCAACGCCTGCGTGCCTTCAAGGCACTCGTCGTAGCAGGCCCCGAAGGGCTGACCCCGGGCGTGCTCGCGCAGCAACTGGAGTCCTCGCCGAGCGCGCTGTCCTTCCACCTGAAAGAGCTGTCCCACTCCGGGCTGGTAGACGCCGAACAGCGCGGGCGCAACCTGATCTACCGCGCCGACTTCAACCAGATGAACGCCCTGCTCGCCTACCTCACCGCGCACTGCTGCGAAGGCCAGTCGTGCGACGTCAGCGACACAGGCAAGGCCTGCTGCTAGCCCCTATTTCTTTCAACACGCACTCCACACCATCCATGTGTTCCCAACCCATCCACGTTCTTTTCTTGTGCACGCACAACTCTGCACGCAGCATCCTGGCCGAGGCTACGCTGAACCACATCGGCGGCGGCCGATTTGTCGGTCACTCGGCGGGCAGCAGCCCGCGCGAGAACCAGCAGCCCAACCCGATTGGCCTGCAGACATTGCAAGCCGCGGGTATCTCCACTGACGGCCTGCGCAGCAAGAGCTGGGACGAGTTCGCGTTGCCCGGCGCGCAGCAGATGGACCTGATCATCACCGTCTGCAACAACGCCGCGGGCGAAGTCTGCCCCTACTGGCCCGGCAAACCCGCCAGCGCGCATTGGGGCTTTGCCGACCCATCCGCAGGCAACGGCAGCGATGCAGAGAAGGCAGAGGCTTTCCGCAACACGCTGCATGCCATCCGCCGCCACCTCGACCTATTGGTGAATCTGCCCGCCGCCAAGCTGGACACGATGCGCATCCAGCAAACCGCCAAGGAACTGGCGGGTTCATGAACGCAGTTCCTTTGAAGACCCGCCTGCTGGCGGAGTTCGTTGGCACGGCCGCGCTGCTGTGCGCCGTCATCGGCTCCGGCATCATGGCCCAGCGCATCAGTGGCGGCAACGATGGCGTGGCGCTGCTCGCGAACACGCTGGCCACCGTGTTCGCGCTCTACGTGTTGATCGAAACGTTGGGCCCCATCAGCGGCGCGCACTTCAATCCGCTGGTCACTCTGGTTATTTGGTCAAAAGGGCTTCTATCGACCGCCAATCAAGCGCGCGCAGCTACGTTTTTCATAGCGGCGCAGTTGTTGGGCGCTGTTGCTGGTGCGGCGCTGGCGAATGCGATGTTCGAGTTGCCGGTACTGCACGCGAGCCAGCATCTGCGTGGCGGCTGGGGGCAGTGGCTGGCCGAGGCCGTGGCCACAGGCGGTCTGCTATTCGTGATCCTGCGCGCGCCCGCAGGCAAAGTCAGCGCGTTGGTCGCCCTCTATATCGGCGTGGCCTACTGGTTTACCGCCAGCACGTCGTTTGCCAATCCCGCTGCTGTGCTGGGCCGCATGTTCAGCGATACCTTCGCGGGCATTGCGCCCGCCAGCGCGCTGGGCTTTGTGCTGGCACAATGTGTGGGAGCCTGGTGCGGCCAGCAACTTGCCAGCCGTTTCGACACCTACGCAAACCCGCACTGAAACTCAACACGTTGATTACGCTATCAAAAGAGTAGCACTTTGCGCTTGCTGGATGGGCGCTAGTGGCCTATTCTCCCGAAGGAATGGGCTGACGTGGCCGAGTATGACTTTCGGCGTAGTGGGCAAGACACGAGACTTAGCAGACATTCGTTGACAGAGGCGCAATGCTTCAAAGCAACGTATCCCGAATATGGAGTGTCCGCTGCGGTACGCAGAAAGTTACATTTGCCGGGTCATCACCTGCCGAATTCCAATGCCACTTGTTCCAGCTGACATGATGCTCTTCAAATCTCAGCCTATTTCGTTTGCAGCCTTGTATTTGCGATTGGAACACTTGAAGCTTGTGCGGCAGTGCACGCTACCGCCGGCAGCGCTGATTTCGGGTTGAGTGGCTAGATTGATCTCACCATTAGTTTTGGCGGTGCCCAGGCGGCATCACTGACCACCAGTGGCTGCGGCACTGTGGCCAATGCCACTTTCAACGGATTGGTCTTTGCGAGCGGAGAAACGGCACCGGCGGCCTGGCAACTGGTCGCCGAAAACGGAAGCAGCCTGCGGGCGAGCGCTTGGGCATTCCAGACGCTTTCCCACGACGCCAATTTCGCACTTACATTGTTTTGGCGGGGCGGCCTGTTTTCAGACTGGGAACGGCGCGCACCGCAGCTAGCAGTTGCGCGTCAGACATCGCTGCCAATGCCTTGATTCCGGCGCGCAGCAACTCTGTCTTCTTCACTGGGGTGCCTTGCTTGGCGGCGCGCAGCTTCAGCACGTCGAGTACCGCAAATTCGGGCTTGGGAATGGTAAAGCTGTCGCGCACGAGCTTGAGCTTCTTCTCTTTGGCAGGGGCAGCAGGCTTGGCCACTTTGGGCGTTGTGGACTTGGCGACCGGTGTCTTGACCTTCTTCACTGGCGCGTTCGCAATCTTGCGGACGGCCGTCTTCCCGGGTGAAAGGGTCGCAGGTTTCGTGGCGGTCGGTGTGGCGGGCTTCTTCTTTGCAGTCACCATGGTGAGTTCCTCGGAGTAACGATTTATACAGTTTATATTAGAAATATCCCATGCAGCGCCTTAGGCGCCT
>JAYWAV010000466.1:0-2906 GCA_043782015.1 Rhodoferax sp.
CAACGCCACTGGCGATGTGTTTGGCCGCATCTACGAATACTTTTTGATGAAGTTCGCCATGCAGGGCGCGCAGGACAACGGCGAGTTCTTTACCCCGCCGTCGCTGGTGCAGACCATCGTCAACATCATCGAGCCCGACCATGGTGTGGTGGCCGACCTGGCCTGCGGCTCCGGCGGCATGTTCGTGCAGACCAGCCACTTCATCGAGCATGAAGGCCTGGACACCATGAAACGTGTCACCTTCTACGGCCAGGAAAAAACCGCCACCACCATACGCCTGGCCAAAATGAACCTGGCCGTGCACGGGCTGGAAGGCGACATCCGCGAGGCCAACACTTTCTACGACGACGTACACCGCCTGCAGGACGGCCGTGCCTTGTGGGGCAACTGCGACTTTGTGATGGCCAACCCGCCGTTCAACGTGGACATGGTCGATGCCGAAAGAGTCAAGGACGACCGCCGCCTGCCCTTTGGCCTGCCCGGCGTGAACAAGGACAAACGCGTCTCCAACGGCAACTACCTGTGGATCTCGTACTTCTACAGCTACCTGTCGGCCAAAGGGCGCGCCGGTTTTGTGATGTCGTCCCAGGCCAGCAGCGCCGGCCATGGCGAGAAGGAAGTACGGCGCAAGCTGGTGCAGACCGGCGACGTGGATGTGATGGTGGCCATCCGCTCCAACTTTTTCTACACCCGCACCGTGCCCTGCGAGTTATGGCACTTTGACCGTGCCAAGCCGGCCGCGCGCAAAGACCAGGTGCTGATGCTGGATGCCCGCAATATCTACCGCAAGGTCACGCGCAAGATCTACGACTTCAGCCCCGAGCAGCAGGCCAATCTGGCGGCCATTGTGTGGCTGTACCGTGGGCAGCAAGACAGGTTTCTGGGGCTGGTGCAAAGTTATGTGGCACGGCTGGGCACCGAGTCTGCCGCCATCGATCCGGCGCTCTACGCGTTTCTGAATCTTCTGGCCGATGCCCATGCCTCGCTCGCGGTAGTCAGCAAGGCGGTAAAGGGCATTACCGCAGTGCCCGCCGCCACCATGCAGGCACTCGTGGACGCGTTGACCGAGCAGACCGATGCAACGCAGGACTGCATGACGGATGGTGCCACGCTGGCCAATGGTTTGGCCGCGTTCCGCAAGTCAATCGACAAACCACCCGCCACCAACGCCGCCCAGCACCATGCCCGCAAATCTTTCGACCCGCTGGCCGAATCCGCACGCGGCCTGATCAAGCGGATTGACATGTTGTACAAGCTGGCAGCCCGCTCCGCGCAACTGGCGCAAGAGCTCGCCAGCCACGAGGCTGCCGCCGAATTCTTCGACCGCCGCGCCGTCAGCAAACTCATCAAGCAACTCGACGAAGAGCGTAAGGCCTCGGTCGAACAACTCAAGGCCGTCACCTACCTGCACCGCCGGATCGCCTGGCTTCAAGACCGTTTCCCCAAGGCCGAAATGCAGGACGTGCTTGGCCTGTGCAAGGTCGTTACCCGCGCTGAGATTGAAGCCGCTGACTGGAGCCTCACCCCCGGCCGTTTTGTGGGCGTCGCTCCGGCGGAAGTGGATGAGGACTTTGACTTCGAGCAGACGCTGCGCGACATCCATGTAGAGCTGACCGACTTGAGCCGGGAAGCTGCGGACCTTGCGCTGAAGATACAGGCGAATTTTGAGGAACTGGGCGTATGACCACGCCCCCGTTCAGGCATGCAGTGCAGCGTACTCCCGCACTGTCGGAATCCGTTGGGGCAACTCATTGCCTGCGGGCCGCACCGCCTCCCAGCCCAGGCAAGCCAGCCAAACGGCACGCGGGATGGGCTTTTCACCATCGCGGTAATAAATCAGCATGCGCCGCGAAATGCCCAAGGCAAGCGCAGCCTGCTCCAGCGTGAGCCCCGTGTCATGCAACCAGTTCCAGATACGCTCATGTCCAATACCGCCGGCCTGCTCAATGGCCAGGTTGCGCAAGTTGTCCGCACCCAGATCAAGCTCATCCTTAATCCAGTCAACCGAGCGCCCCCCAACACCAACCTTGGCCTTGGCAAAAAGGGCTGTGTCCTTCAACGGGCGCAGCGCCGGGGTAGACGCAATCCACGGGCGCAAGTCGACTTCAAAACTTTGGCCATCGGCATAGATCAGATGCAGCTTGCCATCCGGCAATGCCCTTGCGGCCGTCAACTGAAAATGGTCCTTGCTCATTGTTGCAACTCCTTAAATTTGGCAGCCAGAAATGCGCGCTTGGCTTTGGCCCAGACCAGCACTTCGGCGACTTCGCGCATGGCCACCTTGCCGTGGATGATTTCCGTCGTGTCGATCCTGACCCAGACCTCGCGGCCATCGTTCATCACAATATGAAAATGCGACGGAGCGTGGTCTCTCAGGTTGATGCGCAGCACGCAGTTGGCAAAACGCCTTATGACGGGCATGCCATCTATGATAGTGCAATAGTTGCACGTTTTGCGCGGTGAATCTTATGCCCGAAAAGTGGATTGAAAGCTGGCGAGTGGAATGACGATGTCATGAATGGTGAAAAAATGAGCATTGATCGAATTGGGGCTGTGCTACGCATCGATCGAATCCTTGCGCCGCCGCCGCATGAATCGACACAAAGCGGCGCCAGGGTCTTCAGGGAATCAATGCGCAACTGCATGGCGAAGTTGGCTGTCGAGCGCAAACTGCGTGTGGATGTAGCGTCGTCGCGGGCTGGACCTACACGACTCAAGAGTGGCCAGGAGTTGGGCGCATGACGGGCAACGCCTGGAAACGCACGCCCCTGGCGAATTATTGCGAAGTTTTCAGCGGCTATCCCTTTGAAAGCAGCGGGTTTACCGATGACCCGTGTGACATTCCTTTGGTGAAAGGAGAAAACGTTGGGCAGGGTGAGATCCTTTGGGATATCTCGAAGCGTTGG
>JAYWAV010000467.1:0-2901 GCA_043782015.1 Rhodoferax sp.
GCGCTGATCGACATGGCCAGCTACGAGTCCAGCCTGGAGCTGGCTTCTCCGACCCGCAACCCCAACCTCAAACTCATCTGCGTCGGCGCCAATCCGCCCGATAACGCCTGGCGCACGTTGCAGCGACCGGTGGACTGGGTGGCGCTGGTGCGCGAAATGGATGCGCTCTTTTCGCTGCAGCCTGATCTGGACATCGACCTGGGTTTTGGCGATACCGTGGCAGAAAAATTGGTGCCTCCGGGTGTCAAGGTGACGCTGTTGGTCGGCATGACGCGCGAAGAGCGGCTGTATCTGCGTTCGCGCCTGTCGCTGGCCGGGCTGACCGAAGTGGACGAGGCTCCGACCGCGGGCGAGTCTATCGCGCTGATTTCGCAACGCAGTTACGAACTGGCGATCATCAGCAAGGAGCTGGACGATGCAGATCCGTGGTCATTGGTACAGGCCTTGCAAAACCTGGCGGTGCCAGTGCGTAATGTGATCGTGGCAACGCATTTCCCGTCGTGGGCCGCAGAGCAAGAGGCAGAGCGTGCAGGCTGTTCCGGCCTGATCGAGATCCCGTTCAATCCCCGCCAGATCTACGAGATGCTACAAAAGGTATAGCTGGTTGCGCATGTCCCTTGCGGCTTAGCGGCCGATTGATATCCAAACTGCGCAGCAAGTTGGCCTCCAGAGGCAAAGGCTCTTCGCCCAGGCGCGCTGCCAGAAATTCGGCGCACAGTGCCGAAAAACTCAACCCCCGCGATCCCATGCCGGCGCAAACCCACACACCAGGTTGGGATAGCTCTACTGGCCCAACCCAGGGCAAGCGGTCGTGGGTGACGCAGCGCTCGCCGCTCCACGCGGTGACCTGCGAGTTTTGAAACTGTGGTTCCAAAGCCTTCGCCACATCAGGCAACAGGCTTTGCAGCCGTTGTTGATTGGCGCGGTGTTGCGCGGCCTGATCCACTAATGCGGCGGCATCGGTCTCGAAGGTGGCGCCCGCGGCCCAGAAGGCGCCCTCGGTTGCTGGCACATGGGGCACAAAGCTGCCCATGCCGTTCACTGGCGTGGCGGGAAAGGGGTGATTTGAGTCGCTTATTTTGAGCGCTGTGCCAAGCGTCATCGTGCCGTACATCGCATGCAATGCTTGCAGCTTGGCCGTCAGCTCTTCGGGTAATGGCATACCTTGCAACAAAGCGCGGCAGCCCATCGCATTGGCCAGCACCACCACGTCGGCTTGCGCGACAGTGCGACCCGCGTCATCTATCAGATTCCATCGGCTACCGTCATGCGCCAGCCGGGTGATCGGCGTATGGCCCTGAAATGCCACCCCCGGCGTCTTTAACCAGGCACGTACCAGTGCTGCCGGTTTGAGCCAGCCCGCCATCGCGTGCCAATGCGGTTCTCGTTGCAGGGTTGCAGGGTTCAAACGCATTTCTGTCACGCCCGACGGCGCCCAGTCTTCACCTGCATGCATGTGGTTGTGCGCGTGGGCCAGCATCATGCGTGCCCCAGCGCGCGACAGGCGCGAACGCGGGCTGTCATCGGCCGAGACGTGTGGCACCACCAGGCCGACTGGCAAGCCAGAGGCGCCGCTCGCAGGTTGCGCGGCTTGGTCCAGCACCGTGACCTGCCAGCCGCGCAGCGCCAGGGCCCTTGCCACGCTGGCACCGGCCAGGCCGGCACCGACGACGGCGCAGCGGCCCGCCGGGGTCACCCAAGCGCTGCCCCCGTGGCGCGTGCGTTTGAGCGTCCAGGCCGGGTCATACACGGCCACGCTGTTCAGCCCAGGGCAGGGTGTTGGCGCTTGGAGTGGCTTGAAGCCGGCGTCAGCCCAGAGCGTGGGCAAGTCATCGGGCGCTGCATCGTGCATGGCAAGCTGCGTGCCACGTTTGCAGCAACGTGCCAGCGCCTTGATGGCCCATTTGTCAGTTGCCAGCGCGCTGGCAGGTGCAAAAATCTGATCCGCCTGAAAGTCCTGCGCATTCAGCATGTCTGAGGCTTTGCCAAGGCACAAAGTCAGCGACAGTTGCCCATCCTCCAGCGCGATGCGGTGAAAGCCCGATGGCAGGCCGATGCATGCGGCGTTGAGAGCTGCTGCGCAAGGGTCTGTGGAATCACTGCCTGTGAACGTATCTGCAATCGCCACGAAATGCAGCATGGGCGGGCGTTGCGAGTCCGCACGCCAAGCGGACCAGATGTCCAGAAAGTGCTGCCCGTTGCCAAACGCGCAATCCAGCACGCTCCATGCGGCGCAGCCAGCCCATGCCTGCACCGCGGGTGTGGCAGACATCGCAGGTGATATCAGGGAGAAATCAAGGAGCTGGGGGAACGTAGCCCTGCGCTGCGTCGGCACCGTCGCCGAAGAAATGGTTTTCCATCTGGCGCGCCAGATATTGGCGCGCGCGCAGGTCGGCCAGATTCAGTCGGTTTTCGTTGACCAGCATGGTCTGGTGCTTGAGCCAGGCAGCCCAGGCTTCTTTGCTAACGCCTTCCCAGATGCGCTTGCCCAGCTCGCCCGGATAGGGTGGAAAATCCAGACCTTCGGCTTCTTTGCCCAGCTTGATACAGTTGACGGTGCGTGCCATGAAAAACCTCTGCGAGAAATTACGGGCCGAATGGCCGAACCAGCGATCTTATTCGCTAACTGAAACCTTGCGGGACAGACCTTCAACTCTGTCCCATCGAACAACCTTGTGGGACAGATCTTTAGCTCTGTCCCCAACTAATTAAGGGAATTTATGTTGAACACCGTGATGACCTGGCTGGACGCTTACCCTCGCCGTGTGCTGGGCCTCGTGAGCCTGACCTGCGTCGCCATGCTGGCGTTTGGCCTGTACCTGCAGCACTCGCTGGGTCTGGAGCCTTGTCCGATGTGCATCGTGCAGCGCTACGCTCTTGTTTTGATAGCGGTCTTCGCAG
>JAYWAV010000468.1:0-8017 GCA_043782015.1 Rhodoferax sp.
ACGTGGAAATGCGTTACGACGCGGAACAAAAGCGCGTGGTATACCAGCCAGTCACGATCGAAGCGCGCGAAATCACGCCGCGCATCATCCGTGAAGTCAACTACGGTGGAGGTCTACAGTGATGTACGAATCCTCACGCGCCTATAGTCCGTTCGCCCTGAGCCTGTCGAAGGGCTTGCGAGGCTTCGACAAGCTCAGCCCGAACGGAGTACACCATGGCTGAAATCAAGAATTACACCCTGAACTTTGGACCGCAGCACCCGGCTGCGCACGGCGTGCTTCGTCTGGTGCTCGAGCTGGATGGCGAAGTCATCCAGCGCGCTGATCCGCACATCGGGCTGCTGCATCGCGCCACTGAAAAGTTGGCCGAGAGCAAGACCTACATCCAGTCGCTGCCGTACATGGACCGCCTGGACTATGTGTCCATGATGTGCAACGAGCACGCATACTGCCTGGCGATTGAAAAGCTGTTGTGCCTGGAAGTGCCGATTCGCGCGCAGTACATCCGCGTGATGTTCTCCGAAATCACGCGTCTGCTGAACCACCTGATGTGGCTGGGCTCGCACGGCAATGATTGCGGCAGTTCGACCATCCTGATCTACACCTTCCGCGAGCGCGAAGACCTGTTCGACATGTACGAGGCCGCCAGCGGCGCCCGCATGCACGCGGCGTATTTCCGTCCCGGTGGCGTGTACCGCGATCTGCCCGACACCATGCCGCAGTTCAAAGCCAGCAAGGTGCGTAATGCCAAGGGCGTTGCCCAGCTGAACAAGAACCGCCAGGGTTCCCTGCTGGACTTCATTGACGATTTTTCGCAGCGTTTCCCCAAGTGCCTGGAGGAATACCACACGCTGTTGACCGAGAACCGCATCTGGAAGCAGCGCACCGTCAACATCGGCATCGTCAGCCCCGAGCGCGCGCTGAACCTGGGCTTTACCGGCCCCATGTTGCGCGGTTCCGGTATCGAATGGGATCTGCGCAAGAAGCAGCCCTACGAGGTCTACGACAAGCTGGATTTTGACATCCCCGTCGGCAAGACCGGCGACGTGTACGATCGCTACCTGGTGCGCATGGAAGAGATGAAGCAGTCCAACCGCATCATCAAGCAGTGTGTCGATTGGCTCAAAGCCAACCCGGGCCCGGTGATCACCGACAACCACAAGATTGCCGCGCCTTCGCGCGAGTCCATGAAGACCAACATGGAAGAGCTGATCCACCACTTCAAGCTGTTCACTGAAGGCTTCCATGTTCCAGCGGGCGAAGCCTATGCGGCGGTGGAACACCCCAAAGGCGAGTTCGGTATTTACCTGATCAGCGATGGCGCCAACAAGCCCTATCGCCTGAAGATTCGTCCACCAGGCTTCGTGCATCTGGCAGCGCTTAACGAAATGGCCAGCGGGCACATGATTGCGGACGCGGTGTCCATCATTGGCACCATGGACATTGTTTTTGGAGAGATTGACCGATGATCTCGGAAGCCACCCCCACAGCAGCGCCTGCGATTCTGTCTGATTCCACGCGTTCGCGCTTCGCCAAAGAAGTGGCCAAATACCCTGCCGATCAGGCGCAGTCTGCGGTGATGGCCTGCCTGGCCATCGTCCAGCAGGAGCTGGGCTTTGTCAGCACCGACAGCGAGAAGGCGATTGCCGACTACCTGGGCATGGCGCCGATCGCCGTGCACGAAGTCACGACTTTCTACAACATGTACAACCAGCGGCGCTTGGGCAAGTTCAAGCTCAACGTCTGCACCAACTTGCCATGCCAGCTGCGCAATGGCCAGCACGCCTTGCACCATCTCGAGAAGACGCTGGGCATCCATCTGGGCGAGACCACTGCCGACGGCATGTTCACGCTGCAGCAAAGCGAATGCCTGGGTGCTTGCGCCGATTCGCCGGTGATGCTGGTCAATGACCGCCATATGTGCAGTTTCATGAGCGATGACAAGCTGGACCAATTGGTCGATGCGTTGCGTGCCGAAGGAGCTAAAGGATGAGCGTCGACAAGATCCTCGATCAGTTCAAGGCCACAGGCGTTCAAACCTGTTTCCATGACCGCCATATCAACCCGCAGATTTATGCCGGTCTGAACGGTTCCAACTGGAGCCTGAAAGACTACGAAGCGCGCGGTGGCTACCAGGCGCTGCGCAAGATTTTGGGCAAGGATGGCGCGGCACCGAACGACGCTGGCGTCGTGGGCATGACGCAAGACCAGGTGATCGCCACCGTCAAAGAATCCGCGCTGCGCGGACGTGGTGGTGCGGGCTTCCCGACCGGCCTGAAGTGGAGCTTCATGCCGCGCCAGTTCCCAGGTCAAAAGTACCTGGTCTGCAATTCGGACGAAGGTGAGCCCGGTACCTGCAAGGACCGCGACATCCTCGAATACAACCCGCATATCGTGATTGAAGGCATGGCCATCGCTGCGTATGCGATGGGCATCAGCGTGGGATACAACTACATCCACGGCGAAATCTTCTCGGCCTATGACCGCTTCGAAGCGGCACTGGAAGAAGCGCGCGCTGCCGGCCTGTTGGGCGACAACATCCTAGGCAGCAACTTCAGCTTCCAGTTGCATGCGTCCCACGGTTTCGGCGCCTATATCTGCGGCGAAGAAACCGCTCTGTTGGAATCGCTGGAAGGCAAGAAAGGCCAACCCCGCTTCAAGCCACCGTTTCCGGCCAGCTTTGGCCTGTATGGCAAGCCCACCACGATCAATAACACCGAAACCTTTGCGGCAGTCCCTTGGATCATTCGCAACGGTGGCCAAGCGTATCTCGAATGCGGAAAGCCCAACAACGGCGGCACCAAAATCTACTCAGTCAGTGGTGACGTCGAGCGCCCCGGCAACTATGAAATCCCGATGGGCACACCGTTTTCCAAACTGTTGGAACTGGCCGGTGGTGTCAAAGGTGGTAAGGCACTCAAGGCCGTGATCCCCGGTGGATCGTCGTCGCCGGTGTTACCCGCTTCCATCATGATGGAATGCACGATGGACTACGACTCCATCGCCAAGGCTGGCTCCATGCTGGGTTCTGGCGCCGTGATCGTGATGGACGAAACGCGCTGCATGGTCAAGGCTCTGCAACGCCTGAGCTATTTCTACATGCACGAATCCTGTGGGCAGTGCACGCCTTGCCGCGAAGGCACAGGCTGGTTGTCGCGCATGGTGGACCGCATCGTCAATGGCCAGGGGCGCCCGGGTGACCTGGATCTGCTGGACAACGTGTCGGAGAACATCATGGGTCGCACCATATGCGCCCTGGGCGATGCCGCAGCGATGCCCGTTCGCGCCATGATCAAACACTATCGGCATGAGTTTGCGCATCTGATCGAGCACAAGTCCAGCATGGTCCATGCGGCGGTGGAAAGCCAACAATGATTGAAATCGAACTCGACGGCAAGAAGGTAGACATTGTTGAAGGCAGCATGATCATGCATGCCGCCGACAAGGCCGGTACCTACATCCCGCATTTCTGTTACCACAAGAAGCTCAGCATTGCGGCCAATTGCCGCATGTGCCTGGTCGACGTGGAGAAGATGCCCAAGCCCATGCCCGCCTGCGCAACGCCGGTGACGCAAGGCATGATCGTTCGCACCAAGAGCGACAAGGCGATCAAGGCGCAGAAGTCGGTCATGGAGTTTTTGCTGATCAACCATCCGCTGGATTGCCCGATCTGCGACCAGGGCGGCGAGTGCCAGTTGCAGGATTTGGCGGTCGGCTACGGTGGCTCTTCTTCGCGTTACGAAGAAGAAAAGCGCGTCGTGCCGATCAAGGATGTAGGCCCGCTGATTTCCATGCAGGAAATGAGCCGCTGCATCCATTGCACCCGCTGCGTGCGTTTCGGCCAGGAAGTGGCCGGCGTGATGGAGCTGGGCATGTCGCACCGCGGTGAGCATGCCGAGATCGAAACCTTTATCGGCGAGTCGGTCGACTCCGAGCTGTCGGGCAACATGATTGACATTTGCCCGGTCGGCGCGCTGACCAGCAAGCCGTTCCGCTACAGCGCCCGCACCTGGGAACTGTCGCGCCGCAAGTCGGTCAGCCCGCACGACTCCACCGGGTCTAACCTGATCATTCAGGTCAAGAACAACAAGGTGATGCGCGTGGTTCCGCTGGAAAACGAAGCGATCAACGAATGCTGGATTGCCGACCGCGACCGTTTCTCCTACGAAGCGCTGAACGGCGATGAACGGCTGACCACGCCCATGATCAAGCAGGGTGGTGAGTGGAAGTCTGTCGACTGGCAGACTGCGCTGGAATACGTGGCCAATGGCCTGAAGCAGATCAAGAGCGACCATGGCGCTGCAGCTATCGGCGCTTTGGTCAGCCCGCACAGCACCTTGGAGGAGTTGCACTTGGCAGGCGCTTTGGTGCGCGGCCTGGGCAGTGACAACATTGACTACCGCCTGCGCAACGCAGAGTTCGCGCCAGCAGGCGAGGGCGCACGCTGGCTGGGTACCTCCATCGCGTCGTTGACCCAATTGCAGCGCGCACTGGTGATCGGTTCCAACCTGCGCAAAGATCATCCGCTGTTTGCACAACGCATCCGCCAAGCCTCGAAGACGGGCTGCGCGGTGAATGTGTTGGGCGCTACAGCGCCAGACTGGGCCATGCGTATTGCCAACACGATGGTCGCGCCTTCAGGCCAATGGGTACAAGCGCTGGCAGATGTCGCCGCCGCAGTCGCTGCAGAAAAGGGCGTTACAGCGCCAGCCAGCGGCAATGCGACCGAGTCTGCACAAGCGATTGCCAAGAGCCTGCTGGGTGGCGAGCGCAAAGCCATCTTGCTGGGCAACGCCGCAGCGCACCATGCCAAGGCGAGCAGCTTGCTGGCGCTGGCCAACTGGATTGGTGAGCAAACCGGCGCTACCGTCGGCTACCTGACCGAAGCCGCGAATACCGTTGGGGCACAACTGGCGAAAGGCCAACCCGCTGCGTCCGGTCTGAACGCCGGGCAAATGCTGGGTGGTGGTCTGAAAGCGGCCGTGTTGTTGAACACGGAGCCAAGATTTGATGCTGCCAACGGCGTGGATGCCGTGAAGAAGTTGGCCGCCTGCCAGATGGTGGTGTCCATGAGCCCGTTCAAGGCGAACATGGACTGCGCCGATGTGCTGCTGCCTGTCGCGCCGTTCACCGAAACCTCGGGCACCTTTGTCAACGCCGAAGGCCGCGTACAGAGCTTCCACGCCGTGGTGAAGCCTTTGGGCGACACACGTCCGGCCTGGAAGGTGCTGCGCGTATTGGCCAATCTGCTGGAATTGCCGGGCTTTGATTTTGAGTCGTCGCAGGATGTGCTGACGCAGATGCACGCGGCCAATGGCGGTGTGCCAGAGCAAGTTCCTGCAGCGCTGCTGAGTAACGCCTGCAAGGCAACCATCGATGTGGCTGCCACATCGGGTGAGCCTGCCAGCGCCAGCATCTACCAGCTCGACGGCATTGTGCGCAGAGCGCCGGCGCTGCAACTGACGGCTGATGCGCGCTTGCAAGAGGTGGCAGCATGATTGACGCGCTGTACAACTTCGGCTTGGGATTGTTTGCCTTGCCGCTGTGGGTCAGTCTTTTCTGGCCGATTGTCTGGACGCTGATCAAGATCATCGCAGTCGTGCTGCCGCTGATGGGCTTGGTCGCGTACCTGACCCTTTGGGAGCGAAAGTTCCTCGGCTGGATGCAGGTGCGTGTGGGCCCCAACCGGGTTGGTCCATTGGGTTTGCTGCAACCGATTGCGGACGCATTGAAGTTGTTGACCAAGGAAATACTGGTCCCCACGCAAGCGAGCAAGGGCTTGTTCTTTATCGGCCCCATTTTGACCATCATGCCGGCACTGGCGGCCTGGGCCGTTGTGCCCTTTGGCCCGGAGACTGTGCTGGCGAATGTCAACGCCGGTCTGCTGTTCCTGATGGCCATCACATCGATGGAAGTCTATGGCGTGGTGATCGCAGGTTGGGCGTCCAACTCCAAGTATTCGTTCCTGGGCGCGATGCGTGCGTCGGCGCAGATGGTCAGCTATGAAATTTCCATGGGCTTTTGCCTGGTGATCGTGCTGATGGTGTCTGGCACCATGAACATGACCGAGATTGTGCTGGGCCAAGGCAAGGGCATGATGGTGGATCAGGGGCTGGGTTTCCTGTCCTGGAACTGGTTGCCGCTGCTGCCTGTCTTTGTTGTCTATTTCATCTCTGGCCTGGCTGAAACCAATCGCCACCCGTTTGACGTAGTCGAAGGCGAAGCCGAAATCGTTGCTGGCCACATGGTCGAATACTCCGGTATGTCGTTCGCGATGTTCTACCTCGCCGAATACGTGAACATGTGGTTGATCTCGATCCTCGCCACCGTGATGTTCCTCGGTGGCTGGTTGTCACCAGTAGCTGCTCTCGACTTTATTCCCGGCTGGATCTGGCTGGGCCTGAAGACCTTCTTCATCGTCAGCCTGTTTATCTGGGTGCGCGCTACGTTCCCGCGTTTCCGCTACGACCAGATCATGCGTCTGGGCTGGAAAGTATTTATCCCTGTGACTCTGGTCTGGCTGCTGGTCATCGGCGCCTGGATGCAGACTTCCTGGAACATCTGGAAGTGAAGGGGCACACCACATGACTTCAACTGCTATCAACCGCACTCCGGCTTTTTCGCTGCGCGACTTTCTGTCCAGCTTCCTGCTGCTGGAATTATTCAAGGGCATGGCCCTGACCGGGCGCTACCTGTTCCGCCGCAAGGTGACGGTCCAGTTTCCTGAGGAAAAAACACCGTTGTCGCCACGTTTTCGTGGCCTGCACGCACTGCGTCGCTATGACAACGGCGAAGAGCGTTGTATCGCCTGCAAGCTTTGCGAAGCGGTCTGCCCGGCGATGGCGATCACCATCGAATCCGATGTGCGCGAAGATGGCTCACGCCGCACCACGCGCTATGACATTGACCTGACCAAATGCATCTTCTGCGGGTTCTGTGAAGAAAGCTGTCCTGTGGACTCGATTGTCGAAACGCACATCCTGGAATACCACGGCGAAAAGCGCGGCGACCTGTACTTCACCAAAGACATGTTGCTGGCAGTGGGCGATCGTTACGAAAAAGAAATCGCTGCCGCAAAACAGGCGGACGCCAAGTACCGTTGATCGCTGCTCAAGAAAGTATCTGAACCATGAGTATTACGACCGGTCTGTTTTATGCCTTCTCTGCGGTGCTGTTGTTTGCCGCGTTTCGCGTCATCACGGCGCGCAACCCCGTGCACGCCGCGCTGTTTCTTGTATTGACCTTCTTCCAGGCCGCAATGATCTGGATGCTGCTGAAGGCCGAATTCCTGTCCATCGTGCTGGTGCTCGTCTATGTGGGCGCGGTGATGGTGTTGTTCCTGTTCGTCGTGATGATGATGGACATCAATATCGAGAACATGCGGGCAGGTTTTTGGAAGCATTTTCCGCTTGCCGCCATCATCGGCTTGGTCATTGCGTGGGAAATGACATGGGTGTTGATGGGCGGCTTTCGCCCCGTAGACGATCCTGTTGCAGCCGTCAGCGCGCTGCAAACTTCCAACACCAAGGAACTGGGCAAGCTGCTGTTCACCGAGTACCTGTATCCGCTGGAAGTTGGCGCTGCCATTTTGCTGGTGGCCATGATTGCCGCTATTGCATTGACTTTGCGCGCCCGTAAAGACAGCAAGCATGTGAGCCCGGGCGAACAGGTTCGCGTCAAGTCTCGCGACCGCATGACGGTTATCAAAATGGCCGCTACCCAGGCTGCGCCTGCGCCCACGCCTGTTGCTGAAGGGGAGACCAAGGCATGACACTCACACTCGGACATTTTCTGTCGCTCGGCGCGATGCTGTTTGCGCTGTCGGTCGTCGGCATCTTTCTGAATCGCCGCAACCTGATCGTGTTGTTGATGGCGATTGAGCTGATGCTGTTGGCGGTGAACACCAACTTCGTTGCGTTCTCGTATTACCTGCATGACATGCATGGACAAATTTTCGTGTTCTTCATTCTGACGGTGGCCGCAGCCGAGTCCGCAATTGGCCTCGCGATTCTGGTGC
>JAYWAV010000469.1:0-2890 GCA_043782015.1 Rhodoferax sp.
TGTTGACGCCGACCGAAAACTGACCAGCTAAAGCGAGAAGTGCCGATTCAAAATTGACCAGGGTGTTCCACTGCCCTGCTGAAAGATTCAGCAGGGGACAAACGGGTGATCACCATGGACATGATAGTAAGGTCAGGCGCATGAGGATGCGCGACAAACTCTCGATCAGCGAGATTGCGAAGACGACAAGGCTGTCGCGCAACACGATCAAGAAATGGCTCAAGGAGCCCGGCGACGTTGAGCCGAAGTATCGAAGGAGCAGCCCGCCGGGCAAGCTCACGGCGTACATGCCAACGCTGGAGCAATGTTTGAAGACGGACTCGCACCGCCCCAAGCACGCCCGGCGCAACGGACGGGCGTTGTTCAAGCAGATACAGGCCCAGGGTTACCGAGGCGGGTACAGCGGGGTGACCGACTTCATTCGCGCGTGGCGCACCCAGACCAGCAAGGATCCGGCCAGGGCGTTCGTGCCGTTGACGTTCGAGCTGGGCGAAGCATTCCAGTTTGACTGGAGCGAAGAGGGACTGGTCGTTGGCGGCGTGTACCACCACATGCAGGTGTCGCACCTGAAGCTGTGCGCCAGCCGGGCGTTCTGGCTGGTGGCCTACCCCAGCCAGGGGCACGAGATGCTGTTTGACGCCCACACCCGCAGCTTCCATGCGCTGGGCGGGGTGGCGCGCCGGGGCATCTACGACAACATGAAGACGGCCGTGGACAAGGTCAAGAAGGGCAAAGGGCGCATCGTCAACGCCCGCTTTGCCGCCATGGCCAGCCACTACCTGTTCGATCCCGACTTCTGCAACGTCGCCTCCGGCTGGGAGAAAGGTGTGGTGGAGAAGAACGTGCAAGACAGCCGCACCCGCATCTGGATCGAGGCCGGGACTCGGCGCTTTGGATCCTTTGCCGAACTCAACGCCTGGCTGGGAGAACGCTGCCGCTCGGTGTGGGCGGACACCCAGCACACCGAACACCAGCAGTTCACGGTGGCCGAGATGCTCGAACTCGAGCGCGAGCACCTGATGTCCATGCCCGAGCCGTTCGATGGCTACGTGGAGAGACTGGCACGGGTCAGCAGCACCTGTCTGGTGGCGGTGGCGCGTAACCGCTACTCGGTGCCGTGCGAATGGGCCGGGCAGATGGTCAGCACGCGGCTGTACCCAAATCGTGTGGATGTGGCTGCCGCAGACGCGCTGGTGGCCAGCCACGCCCGGCTGCCCAACCGCCGCCAGACCGCCTACGACTGGCAGCATTACATCGACCTGGTGCAACGCAAGCCGGGAGCATTGAGAAACGGCACGCCGTTTCTGGATCTGCCACCGGCGCTGTTGCGCCTGCGCCAATCGTTGCTGCGTCACGCCGGTGGTGATCGTGTCATGGCCGATGTGTTGGCGGTTGTGCCGCAGGCCGGGCTTGAATCAGTGCTGGTGGCGGTGGAATTGGTGTTGGAGGGCGCCACGCCCAACGGCAGCATCAGTGTGGAGCATGTTCGCAACGTGCTGGGTCGGCTGAACGCGCCGCAGGTGCCGGAGCAGGCTGAGACGGCCTTGCAACTCACGCTGGTTCCCAAGGTAGATACCGCCCGCTACGACCGGCTGCGTCCAACCGACCAGGATGACCAGGAGGTGATCCATGCATGATGCCAAACGCGATGGACAGCGTGACGTTCAGGCCGAACTCAAAGCCCTGCGTCTGCACGGCATGGCCGGTGCCTGGGCCGATCTAATGGAGCAAGGCGGCGGCACGTCGATCGAATCGTCGCGCTGGCTGATTGAGCATCTGCTGCAGGCCGAGGACGTGGACCGCGGTATGCGCTCCATCGCCCACCAGATGAAGGCAGCCCGATTCCCCGTTCACCGGGATCTTGCCGGCTTTGACTTCGACGCATCCCAGGTGGACAAGGCCCTGGTCAACAAACTGGCGGACCTGTCGTTTACCGACGATGCGCAGAACGTCGTGTTGATTGGCGGGCCGGGCACCGGCAAGACGCATCTGGCCACCGCATTGGGGATCTCTGGATTGGCGCACCACGGCAAACGTGTGCGGTTCTACTCCACCGTCGATCTGGTCAACGCGCTGGAGCAGGAGAAGGCCCAAGGAAAGGCCGGGCGCATTGCGATGAGTTTGAGTCGCATGAACCTGGTCATCCTGGACGAGCTGGGCTATTTGCCGTTCAGCCAGGCAGGCGGCGCCTTGCTGTTCCATCTGCTGTCCAAGTTGTACGAGCACACCAGCGTGCTGATCACGACCAACCTGACGTTTGCTGAATGGTCCAGCGTGTTCGGCGACGCCAAGATGACGACTGCGTTGCTGGACAGGCTGACGCACCACTGCCACATCGTGGAGACGGGCAACGAGTCGTACCGATTCCGGCACAGTTCCAAAGAAGCCAAGGGACGCATCAAGTCTCGAGAGCAAGCTCGCAAGGCTGCTGCACGAAGTGGGACGGCAACGGCCGATCTGGGGGCGCCTGTGTAAACCGTGGCATGCCATCGGCAAGCCGCTACGGACTACGTCCTGCGCAGCTTGCCGATGGTGGTCAGTTCATCCGAACAACCAATCACAAAGGAGTCAATCAAACCAGCAGACAGCTATAGTTATCCACAACTGAGCTTCAAAAACTCAGTTCCAGCCCGTGGTCAAAATTCAATCGGCACAGGTGGTCAATATTGAATCGGCGCGGACACAATCTTCGCTTACTCTCGTGGGAGGTTGGCAGTTCTCCCGCGCCTACCAATGCCGGAAATCAACTGTTTGATTAGTCCGCGCGTAACCCATTGATTTTCATGGGGATGAACGGTGACTCTTGCGGACTTCGGGTCGTTTGCGATGCTCTCCGCTGCGGAGACTGTTGGCCAAGAGAGAGCAAAAGTGACGGATTTCTGGGCGCCTG
>JAYWAV010000470.1:0-7985 GCA_043782015.1 Rhodoferax sp.
TTCATGGCGATGGCAATGGCCTGATCACCGCCCAGGATAGCGTCAGCCCTTCCAGCCAAAAATGCGGTGAGCAATGCTTCGTCGGTCTGCGGTTTGAGCACCACATTGAACTTCTCGGCCTCCAAAAGTTTGAGCCTGTTGGAGCCGAAATGTGCGCCCACTTTCGCAGTTGCCTTGAACTCGGCCGACAGTGGATTCAGCGTACTGTTTACGGGCAAATACCACACCCACTTTTGGTCGGCAATCGCTCCACTGGCTTCGGCCCAAACGAGCCGCTCGGGCTTGATGGTGGCCGGAAAAAAACCGTCGACAGCGCCTTTCTCGGCCAGGAGTTGCGCCCGCTCCCACGGATACACTTCAATGGCAACACCGCGACCCATGCGCTGAAACACGCACTTCACCACACGCACAGCAATTCCATCAAAGGAGTTGTCCGCAAGGTAGGTGCCGTAGGGCGCCTGGTCATGGGTAGCAAGTCGCACAGTCTCCACGGCGGCGCAATGACATGCCAGAGCAAATACCGCCAGCCCCACACCTAGGGCCTTGCGATTGAAACATTCGAACAATTGATACCCTCCAGCACGTGGACGGGCCATTGCCGCCACCCCGAACCGCACCTAGACTTGCCGAGCCGTTAAGTATGCCGCATCGCTAACGTACCATGGACTCATGAACGCAAGCAGGCCGCGAAGTGTCACCGGCGAGTCCTTTTTCGCCTGGGACGG
This sequence comes from Rhodoferax sp., assembly GCA_043782015.1. Taxonomy (GTDB): domain Bacteria; phylum Pseudomonadota; class Gammaproteobacteria; order Burkholderiales; family Burkholderiaceae_C; genus Allorhodoferax. The sequence continues at coordinate 726 of JAYWAV010000470.1, forward strand.
CGACACGCTGGTCGTCAACATCCTGGGCAAACCCGCCGCCAGCAAGGACGCCATTGGCAAGCCCAAGGGCACGCAGCTCAAAGTCAGCGTGACCGCGCAACCCAAGGACGGCCGGGCGACCGACCACATGGTGCGCTTTCTGGCACCGCTGTTTGGTGTGCCGGTCTCAGCCATCGAGGTGGTGTTTGGGCAAGAGAGCATTCACAAGCAATTGCGCATAAAGACCCCCACCAAACTGCCCGACGTGTTCACCGAAGCAGAGTGAACGCTGATCGCCGACAATGGCGCATGTTGATGTTTTTTTCGCGCCTTCGGCGCTTTGTACTTGTTGCCCCCATGCTGAACTCCCTCTTTCGGATTGCTACTGTTTTAGTAGCTGCTTGCGCAATCCACACGGGCGCTACAGCCCAAAATAGCCTGACAAACGCCTCCGCCAATGGCCCTATCTCGGCGGTCGTGCAGACCGACCAGGTGCGCGCCGAATTGCTGGCCCACGCGCCGCAGGGCATTGACCCTGGCAAAACCGTCTGGGTCGGCCTGCAACTGACGCACCAGCCGCATTGGCATACCTACTGGAAGAACCCGGGCGACTCCGGCCTGCCCACGACGCTGGTCTGGAAGCTGCCTGCCGGTGTGCAAGCAGGCGCCATCTCCTGGCCCGCGCCAGAAAAGATTGCGATTGGCAGCCTGGCCAACTTTGGCTACGAAGGCACGGTGCTACTGGCCGTGCCACTCACCATTGGTCCGGAGTTCCGTGCCAGCGCAATGTCGGGCGTGCTGGGCGATCTGGAAGTGCGACTGAACGCGAGCTGGCTGGTGTGCCGCCAGGAATGCATTCCGCAAGACGGCGACTTTGTATTGCGCATCCCTGCACGCGGCTCTATGGCGCTGCACGGCGCGGCCTTTGACGCGACGCTGGCCTCGGCGCCTAAAGCCCACGCTGGTACCGTCTCCGCCCGCATTGAGAACGGTAGCTTGCACCTGCAGGTCGCCGGATTGCCTGCCGCGTGGCAAGGCAAGGCGCTGACTGCGCTGCCGGAGATCAGCGAAGTCGTGGAATCCAACCTCGTGCCTTCCAGCAAAGACAAGGTCACCAGCGGCGCGGCCGTGCAGACTGCGACCCAGGCTTGGACGGGCAATGTCTGGCACGCCAGCATGCCGCTGTCGGCGCAACGCAGTACCAGCCCTGCAACGTTGCCGGTGGTGTTGATTGCGGGCAAAGAGAGCCTGCACGTAGAGATGCCGGTGAGCGGCACCTGGCCCGCAGTCGCTGGCGGCGCAGCGACACAAAACACACCGGCACCGACCAGCGTACCGGCCGACTTCGGCGCCTGGGTCTTGGCGCTGGGCGCGGCCCTGTTGGGCGGCCTGATCTTGAACCTGATGCCCTGCGTGTTCCCGGTGCTGGCAATCAAGGTGTTGGGCTTTGCCGGGCATGCGGTCCACACCACAAAGTCGCAACGCCTGCAAGGCCTGGCCTATACGGCAGGTGTGGTGTTGTCGTTTATGGCGCTGGGCGGCGTGATGCTGGCGCTGCGCGCCGGTGGAGAGCAACTGGGCTGGGGCTTTCAGCTGCAGTCGCCCGGGGTGATCGCCGTGCTGGCCGTGCTGTTCACGTTGTTGGGCCTGAATCTGGTGGGCCTGCTGGAAGTCGGCAACATCTTGCCCAGCAACCTGGCCTCTATGCAGTTCCGCCATCCGGTGGGCGATGCATTTTTGTCCGGTGTGCTGGCGGTAGCGATTGCGTCCCCCTGCACCGCGCCGTTCATGGGTGCCTCGCTGGGCTACGCGATCGCGCTGCCCGCAGGGCAAGCGCTGGGCATCTTTGCCGCGCTGGGCCTGGGGTTGGCGCTGCCGTTCCTGGCCGCCAGCTGGATTCCGCAGATAGGCAAATGGATGCCACGCCCCGGCGCGTGGATGGTGCAGTTGCGCGGCTTTATGGCGTTCCCGATGTGGGCCACGGTGGTGTGGCTGCTGTGGGTGCTGGGACATTTGAGCGGCGTCGATGGCGCGGCCAGCCTGCTGGCGTTGCTGCTGATGCTGGCGCTCCTGGCCTGGTCTCTGAGTCTGGTGGGCCGCGCACGCTGGGTATTTGCTAGCATTTCAATAGCTGCTCTCGCACTGTTGGCGGGCGCAATCGGCCAAAACATCTTTAAACTTGAAGACAACACACCGTCCGCATCAGGCGCGGCAAACACCTGGCAGCCCTGGAGCACCGAGCGCGTGCAAACCGAGCTGGCGCAAGGCAGGCCGGTGTTTGTCGACTTCACCGCTGCCTGGTGCATCACCTGCCAGTACAACAAGAAAACCACGCTGGCTAGCGCCGATGTACTGGGCGACTTTGCAGCCAAAAAGGTCACGCTGATGCGCGCCGACTGGACGCGCCGCGACCCGGCGATTACGCAGGCGCTGACCGCCTTGGGTCGTACCGGGGTACCGGTCTATGTGCTGTACCAGGCGGGAAAACCGCCGGTCGTACTCTCAGAATTGATCAGCGTGAACGAAGTGCGCACGGCGCTGCAAGGCATTTGAATACCCTAGACCAACTGCTGGCACAGCCCCGCACCGTGGCGGTCGTGGGCCTGTCGCCCAAACCGCACCGCGACAGTTTTCGGGTGGCGCAGTACATGCAGGCGCAGGGCTGGCGCATCGTGCCCATCAACCCGGTCGCGGCTGCCAGTGGCACGACCATTTTGGGCGAGAAGGTGTACGCATCGCTACATGAGGCCTCGCAGTACGAAACCATCGAACTGGTCGATGTGTTTCGCAACAGCTTTGATGTGCCGCCCGTGATTGATGAAGCGATTGCGATTGGCGCCAAAGCGATTTGGCTACAACTCGGGATTAGCAACGAAAGTGCCTGTGCTTTGGCCCGTTCAGCAGGGCTTCAGACCGTACAAAACAAGTGCTTGCTGGTGGAGCATGCGCGTGCAAAGCACGCGCATGAAATGGGCGCGGCTTCACTGCCGTAGCATTTGGCGCTGGAGTCCCCAATGCTCGACCGCTGCGACCAGTATGATGGACTCGCCCTCTGCAACATGATTGTCCGCCTTGGCAATCTTGATGCACAAATTCAGCAATCGTCTGCGCAAATCGACATTGTCAATTTCGTTCATCAACGCTGACAGCGTGTAGTCGTCGACCGGGCAAGCGCCCGGAGCGCCGAGTTGGTTGTCTGACAGCAAATCCACGCAGAAGTTGTCGAATACTTCATGCAATGCATCGCGGTCCAGCCCGAGCTGCTCGTGCACTGCCAATTCATCGAGCAATGAAAACTCAGCGTTGCTCACATCGCCATCGGCAACGATAGTCAGGGCAATGATTCTTGCGGCCGCTTGCGGACTATTTTGGGGATAGGTACGCATTCCATTTTCCTTTTTTTGAATGCTATGAAGATCCAATCGGCATCAAGCTGATGCAGCAGATGTCAGTCAAAAATATCGCTCAGCCAGGATTTTTTGCGGTCCCGGTGGTAACGCTGGCCACCGTGGTAGTCAGAGTTTTCAAAGTCAGGCTGCTTGGGGTTCTGCGGCACGGGAGCCTGCACAGGCGGCGACGCGACGGCCGCGCGCTCCAACAATTTGTCGAGCTCGCCCCGGTCTAGCCAAATTCCACGGCACGCCGGGCAATAGTCAATCTCGACACTCTGCCGGTCGGTCATGACCAGCGTACTATCAGGGCAATTGGGACATTTCATATCACTCTTTCTTTGGGGTGGTACGTCACTGAAGGTAGGCCGCCGCGCTGCCCATGAGGCTGATGGTGCCAACCGCAAACAGCAATTTGGCATCGCGCGTGTTCTTTGCCGCGTATTCATGCCATGCGGCATAGAGCACGGCGGCGGCCAAAGCCAGCGCGCCGATAGCCACGTCTGGGACGGCGAGTTCATTCATAGCAGCCACCGATAAAAATGAATGTGCCTGCAGACCGGTTTCCGTAGGGATGGTTCACAGGGGCAGCCGCACGTTACGGCCACGCACCGACTTTTGTTGCCGCTGTCGGCTGCGCGTCAGCACCCGGGTAGCGCGTTGCAGGGAGCGCTCCAGCGCTGTGCGCCAGTCGCTTGCCAGCGATGCGATGACCACGGTGCCTGCAGCTTCCGTGTTCAATTCGACCTGGCAGCGTTTGTCTACGCCCCCACGCGGGCCATTCACGTCCGAGAAGTGCACCTTCGCGCGCGGCACAAAAGCACCCAGTCGGCGCAGGGCAAAGCGCACCCGTTCGATGGACAGTTCGCGCAGTTGGGCGCCATCGGCATCGCGGGATTCAAAATGAATTTGCATGGATTTGTCTCCGGTTGGTTAACGACGTCCCAACAATAAGGGTCCAATCAATTCATAAAAAGCAGATAATTTCTCATCTATATTCTTAAAAAAACTGACCATGAGTGCGTCCTTCAACTACAAGCACCTGTACTATTTTTGGGTCGTAGCCAAGGAAGGCGGCATTTCGAGGGCGGCTGAAAAACTGGACATGGCGGTACAGACCGTGAGCGCCCAAGTGCGCGAACTGGAACGGGCCCTGGGCTACGCGCTACTCAAACCGGCGGGACGCGGGCTGGTACTGACCGAAGCCGGGCAGGCCGCCATGCTGCAAGCAGACCAGATTTTTCAGTTGGGCGAAAACCTGCCGGCTTTGGTGCGAGACGCCGTGAGCGCGCCGACTGTGCGGCTGGCGGTAGGCATCTCTGACGGCCTGGCCAAGCTCGTGGTGCGGCGCCTCTTGCAACCGGTGATTCACGAACCCCACCTGCGCCTACTGTGCCACGAGGGGGAGTTTGACGAACTGTTGGGTGATCTTGCTTTGCACAGGTTGGACGTTGTGCTGTCAGACCGACCTGCACCCACCAATCCCAACCTCAAGCTTTACAGCCACGCCATTGGGTCATCCACTTTCGCCTGGTATGGCACGCAAGACATGGTGAAAACCGCCAGGCAAGATTTCCCCAACAGTCTGGCCCATGTTCCGGTGCTGTTACCCACCACACATACTGCCGTGCGTGCTCGCGTGGACCATTGGTTTGAGCAGCGCGGCATTCGGCCACGTATTGTGGGTGAATTCGAAGACAGCGCGTTGCTCAAGACCTTCGGGGCTGGCGGCATGGGCATATTCCCGGCTGCAGAGTGGGTCCACGAGGACTTACTGGCCCATTACGCAGTACAGCGCCTGGGCCCATGCGACGGGGTGACCGAACACTTCTTTGCGATTGGTACCGAGAAAAAAGTGTTGCACCCGCTGGTGCAGCGCCTGCTGCAACCAGCGCTGTAGTCTCTGCTTAGCTCTTGAGTTTGGGCTCAGGTTTGGCCGTGCGCACGCTCAGCCACATGGTCAAGCCCAAAATGCCAATCACCACGCCCAGCGACACCATGACCGGTATTTTGTAGAAATCGACAATACACATCTTGGTACCAATGAAGACCAAAATCACGGCCAAACCGTAGTTCAGCAGGTGGAACTTGTTGGCCACGGCAGCCAGCAAGAAGTACATGGCACGCAAGCCCAATATGGCGAACACATTGCTGGTTAGCACAATGAACGGGTCACTCGTGATGGCAAAAATAGCCGGAATCGAATCCACCGCAAAAATCACGTCGGTGAGTGCAATCAGGCAGATCACCATGAACAGCGGAGTGGCCACTTTTTTACCGTTTTCTATCGTCCAGAATTTCTCGCCGTCGTAGTTTTTGCTCACTTGCATAAACTTGCGCAGCAGCTTGAGGGCCGGGTTGTCGTCCAGTTCCGCCTCATGGTCAGCGGCTATCCACATCTTCACACCGGTCAAAATCAGGAAGGCACCAAACACATACAAAATCCAGTGGAACTGGGCTATCAACCAGCCACCCACCAGGATCATGATGGTGCGCAACACAATGGCGCCGATGATGCCAATCATCAGCACCCGCTTCTGGTATTCCTTGGGTACCGCAAAGTACGTGAAGATCATCAGGAACAAAAAGATGTTGTCCACGGCCAGCGATTTTTCAATCAGATAACCGGTCAAAAATTCGAGCGCCTTGGTGTTGGCGATCTCCACCGACCCGGTGGAGTCTTTGACCGCCCACCAGAACAGGCCGTTGAACAGAAAACTCAGCGCAACCCAGATGAGCGACCAATTCAAAGCCTCTTGGACTCCCACGTCATGCGCACCCTGCTTTTTGAGCACCACAAAGTCAACAAAAAGCGACGCCAGTACGATGCCTATAAAAGTGGCCCAGAGCCAAAGGGGCGCAATAGTTTGCATAAAAAGTCTTTCAAGTAAGAGCGCAGCCACAACCTTGGATAGACCGCGCCTTCGCTGCGTCAACGGAGCGCCATTTAGCGATGCATCCCGATTTTAGTGATGCATCCCCATGTTTATTCTGAAAACTTTAGATAAATACCTCGGTTAAACGGGAGTATTTACGCGCTATTCCCTGCTTGGCGTCCGGGCCAAGTGGCGGCAATATTGCTGCAAACCATGTAAACATCCGTATCAGAAAGTTTGACTTCTATGCCCGGTAAACCTAAGAAATGGAAATATTGGCTTAGCAAGTCAGTGCCTTCGCGTGAAATATTGGCGGCGCACCCTTGGCTGAAACCGGTCGCCGATCGGCTGCTTAACCCCCAACTTTGGCGATTTCAAAATGAGTCGACTGCGCGCGGGGTGGCTATTGGCACTTTTTGGGCATTTGTCATTCCGTTCGCCCAAATGCTGGTGGCCGCAGCCCACTGTACGTGGTGGCGCGCGAACATACCGGCCGCAGCCGCGATGACTTTAGTGACAAATCCGCTGACAATCGGTTTTTGGCTATGGCTTGCGTATCAATCAGGCGCGCTAATATTGGGCGAACCCGCTGTTTCAGCCTCGCAAACTGGCGATAGTGCTGCAACGTGGCTCTCAGAATATGGCTGGCCCACTGTCCTGGGCATGGGGCTGTTTGCTGTTGGTGGAGCAGCCTTGGGCTATGTCGTCGTCAAGCTGATTTGGCGCGTAAGAGTCTGGCTCAAACGGTTTGCCCGTCGAAGTGTCAAACGGTCTTTTTCGTCGTGGCGAAGCCGTCGCCCCAAGTCAGTGCCCTGAAGCGCTGCCGATCAGGCGCGAAAGTTCGCGACCCAGCACCAAGGGATCGTCGGAATTGCGTGCGACCAGTTGGCGTAAGTGGGTGATGCTGTCGAGGTCGATATTCACGCACCGCAAGCCCAGACAGTGCCCCTGAGTGCGGGCCACCGCCACATCCATCGCAATGAACGCCGTGGGCATTAGCGTCAGCCGCAAACGCC
>JAYWAV010000471.1:0-2880 GCA_043782015.1 Rhodoferax sp.
TGTACTTCGACACTGCGACAGCGACGGGCGACCCGCGCTACGCGGGCTATGCACGGGCAGCAGTGGCGGGCTATACCGGCACGCTGACACCGCAGTTGCTGCTCTTGCGCGGTATGTTGCAGCAATACCAGCATGACTTCGCCGCCGCGCTGAAAGACTTTGTTGACGCACTCGCCCAGGACCCGCAACTGGCCTCTGCCCACGCGTGGCGCGGTGCGATTTATCTGGTACAGGCAAACTATCCCGCGGCGGATGCCGAATGCACGGCATTGCTGGTGCTGGAGCGCCGCGCGCTGTGGGGCGCTTGCAAAGGGCTGGTTCAGGCTTACGGTGGTCAACTCGATGCGGCCTACACCACGCTGTCCCAGGCCTTGCAGCAAACCGGCCAGAGTGGCAACCGGCTGTGGCTACTGACCCGCATGGCCGAAGTTTCGCTCTGGCGCAATCAAGCGCAGCGCGCTGAACAACACTTTCGCGAAGCGCTGGCTTTGGGTCTGGACGATGCATATCTGCTTGCTGCGTGGAGTGACTTTTTGCTGGACCAAGGGCGCTATCAGGAAGCCATGGATTTACTGACGCCCTGGGAAGCTTCAGACCCGCTGATGTTGCGTCTGGCCCTGGCGCAGCAGGCGCTGAAGCTGGCGCAAGCCACGCGCAGCGTGCAATCGCTGGGCGACCGTTTTGCAGCGGCGACGCTGCGCGGAGACACCACGCACCGTGCCGAAGAAGCACGCTTTCAGCTGGTACTGCGAAACAACCCGGCGCAGGCCCTGAAGCTGGCTGCGCTCAACTTTGCCGTACAGCGCGAACCGCGCGATGCGCGCATCCTGCTCGAGGCCGCCATTGCAGCGCGCGATAGTGCAGCGGCACAGCCTGCGAGAGACTGGCTGCAATCCAGCGGCTTCGAAGATGCACGCATGCGTGCGCTGGCGGCCGAGTCTGCGAAAGCCACCAAGCCATGATGCGAAAAATTCTTCTCCTGGCGGCGCTGTGGATGCCCGCCCTGCCCGCCCTCGCCCACAAGGCCAGCGACAGTTATCTGACGCTGCAGGTGCAGGGCACGCAGGTGTCTGGCCACTGGGACATTGCGTTGCGCGATATTGACTTTGCCATTGGCCTGGACTTGGACGGCAACAGCGAAATCACATGGGGTGAAGTCAAAGCCCGGCACGCGGACATCGCCGCATGGGCCCTGAGCAGTCTCGAGCTGCAACGCGGAGGCGCGTGCAACCTGAAAGTGACCGAACAACTGGTGGACGAACACACGGACGGACACTACACGGTTCTGGTGCTGCGGGGCGAGTGCCCCGCCGCCACAGGCCCACTTGAGATGCAATACAGGTTGCTATTTGGTATCGACGCACTGCATCGGGGGCTACTGCAACTGACGATGGACGGCAGGACGCAGAGCAGCATTTTCGGACCGGATACCGCCACCCAACAATTTGACGATCATGCCCCGTCAGTAGTAAGTCAGCTCGGCAAATATGTGATCGAGGGGGTATGGCATATCTGGATGGGCTTTGACCACATCCTCTTTCTGCTCTCACTGCTGTTGCCGGCGGTGCTGGTTCATTCCGCACAAGGCTGGCGCGGTGCGACGCGCTTCACAGATGCATCCAAGGAAGTGCTGTGGGTAGTCACAGCCTTCACGGCCGCGCATTCGATCACGTTGTCGTTGGCAGCGCTGGGCTACATCAGCCTGCCATCGCGCTTGGTGGAGTCAACCATTGCATTCTCCATCATCGTCGCCGCGCTAAACAACCTTTGGCCCGTAGTGCAGAAGCGACGCTGGTCTGTTGCGTTTGGTTTTGGTCTGATCCACGGATTTGGCTTTGCCAGCGTGCTGGCGGATCTGGAACTGCCCAAGGACACCTTGGTCATTTCGCTGCTGGGCTTCAATCTGGGCGTGGAGGCGGGGCAGTTGGCGATCGTGACCGCGTTTCTGCCGTTGGCCTATGTTCTGCGCAATTCCACCTTCTATCGCAAGACGGTATTTGTGGGTGGCTCTGTGTTGACGATTGCGCTCGCGGCTATCTGGTTTGCCGAGCGGGCGTTTAATTTGCGCTTGCTAAGTGCTTAAGCCTTAATTTCCTTGGCCGTGATCTGGTACTTGAAAACCTTGGGCTCGCGGTAGGTTTTGGTGACGATCCAGCCGTAGATACGCTGCACCTTTTCCACATCGGTCTTGGCGCCGCGGGTTGCATCCTGGGCGGCGTCCAGCACGATGCCGTCGGTGGGCAGCAGATGTGTGGGTTGGGTCCAGGCTTTCAACGATCCAGCGTCTTCAACAGCCCCGCTCTTGTGCGAACAGTCTTGTGCGCGGTTCTTGGTCTGGATGCGGCTGGTCAGCTCGACAAACGGCTGGGCCGTGCCTTCGGCAAATTCGGCGTCTAGCATGCGCGCGCCGGATTTCGGCTCCACCGCGGGTTTGGTGATGCCGTTGCTGGAAAAGCCGTTGATCGACGAGATGTGCCAGTCGGTGTTGACACTGGGGATAAGCAACCAAACTTTGGTCAGACCGACCGGCTTGGCAATATCCACCCGCGTAGTCACCTCCAACGTGCGCCAGTCGCCTGGCACGGGCGTAAAACTGCGTTCCACTTTGTCTCCTGTTGCTGCAAAATTGATAGCTGTCCACGCACTATTGGTGGGCGCTACAGCTGTATTTGACATAAATATGCGGCACGAAGCCGCGCTTCGGCGCAACTGCCCGCCGGCGTGACCGGTTTTCATAAAGAGAACTCCGGATTGGGTAAAAACAAGGGCGTACGGCGTCAAGACAAGGACCCCGAGGTAGCGCGAGCGCCGGTTATCGCTGCCCTACCTTTCTGGCCTGTATATTCGGCGCCTGCCCCCGTTTCTCAGTGCCCCTTTTTG
>JAYWAV010000472.1:0-2876 GCA_043782015.1 Rhodoferax sp.
CCGCAAACTGCAGATGCGGGCGTTGCCGGCTGGGCACAAGCCCGCGACAGCTACGCGCTGTGGGCCGAGCCCGCCGTCGCAGCGCTCGCCGAGAAAGCACTGAACAAACAGCCCCACGTGGAAAGCCACACCGAGCGCTGGCAGCGCGCGGCCCAGTCACCTTGGGATCTGGCGCAATTTGATCTGGTGCGTCGCAACCCGTTGCTGGAAAGAATCCGCCACGCTACGCTGTCGTTCCTCAAAACTGACCAGTGGAAGCCCGCCCGCTGGGCCGTGGTGGCGATTGCGTTGGTCCATATCATGGGCCTGAACGCTTACGCCTGGCACACCAATGCCCAACTGCAAGCCCAGCGCGACCGCATCCGCGACACGCTGGTGACCACCTTTCCGCAAGTCAAAGTGGTCGTCGATGCCCCCATCCAGATGGACCGCGAATTGGCGCTGTTACGCCAGACACGCGGTGCGGCGTCTGCGAAAGACCTGGAGTCCATGCTGGCTGCGTTGGGTACGGCTGGTTCAGGGCTGTTGCCCGCGGGTGGGCCCGGTAGCGTGGAGTATTCCAATGGCGAAATGCGCGTAGGCGGCTTGACACTCACCGCCGAACAAACCAGCGCGTTGGACCAGCAACTGCGTGCCAATGGCCTTTCGGCGCAAGCCGAGGGCGCGGTATTGGTACTTCGAACCCGGGGCACGCCATGAGCAAGACCCCGTCCAATTTGCAACTCGCCCTGCGATCCTGGTGGCAACAGCGCGATGCGCGCGAAAAAACGCTGCTGACATTGGCTTGCGCTCTGGTCAGCACAGCCCTGGTCTGGGGCATTGCCATTGCCCCTGCGCTGCGCACACTGCAAAAATCTGCTGCCCAACAAACCGTACTGCAAGACCAGTTGCAAACCATGGCCCGCATGCAGGTGCAGGCCAAAGCGCTGCAATCGCAGGCGCCGCTGTCCCAGTCCGAAGCCGCAGCCGCGCTGAGCGCATCGGTGCAACAGGCCTTTGGCAGCGGCGCCGACATCACCATCCGCGCGGGGGACGCGAGCGTCACGCTGCGCGGTGTCAGTGCCGATGCGCTGGCGCAGTGGCTCGCCACGGCCCGCACCAACGCCCACGCCGTGCCCCTGCAAGCACGCATGACCCGCACTGGTTCCACCTGGAGTGGCACGCTGCAATTGGGATTGCCCGCGCCGTGAGGTGGCCCCCACGCTCTACCGCTGCCCCCCAAGGGGGCGAATTTGCCTTGGGGCGGCCCGGCGGCAAATTGTGGCCCCCACGCTCCACCGGCACGCAAGCACCTTGGCGCTGGGCGCTGTCCGGGCTGTTGCTGGGAACCGCCTTCGCGCTGGTGTGTTTCGCTCCCGCGCGCTGGCTGGCGCAAGCTGTCCAGAGCGCTGCCCAAAGCCGCGTGCAATTGGTTGACGCACAAGGAACCGTTTGGGCAGGGTCTGCCCGACTGGTGCTGGGTGCAGGTGTGGGCACACAAGACAGCGCTCGCCTGCCGGGCCGCGTGCAATGGAATCTGCGCCCCGCACTGGCCGGCGCACAACTGGCAGTGCAAGCCGATTGCTGCATGGACAGCGCCTGGACTTGGAGCGCATCTCCAACGCTCGCAGGCCTGCAACTGCGCAGCCTGGACGGCAACGCTACGCCTTCTCGCTGGCCCAGCGCAGTGCTGGCAGGGCTGGGCACGCCGTGGAACACCTTGCAACTGCAAGGCACGCTGGCGCTCACCACCCAAGGTCTGGTGCTGCAACAGCAAGCCGGGCGCTGGGAAATGCACGGCAGACTGCAGCTCGACGCCCAGCACATGAGCACCAGCCTGTCGACGCTGAAGCCGGTCGGCAGCTACCGAATAGCATTGAATGGCGGCCCGACACCGACGCTGGACTTGAGCACGCTGGACGGCAGCCTGCAACTGCAAGGCGCCGGCCGCTGGGTCGGCGGGCGTCTGCAGTTCAACGGTGAGGCCCGGGCCACACCCGAGCGCACCGAGGCACTGTCCAATCTTCTGAATATCATCGGACGGCGCGATGGCGCACGCTCCATCATCAAAGTGGGTTAACCATGAATCTCAATACCGCCCCAGTCTCCTCACGTTCGACCGCTTCTTTCAAGCGCCTCCCCGTTGCTACTTATTTGATAGCTTCTTTCGCAATCTGGACGGGCGCCGCAGGCACTTTTGATATACAAGCGCAGGCGCAAACGCCCACCGCAATGCCAAAACGCGGCGATGCGATCACGCTGAATTTCAACAACGCCGAGATCGAAGCCGTGGCGCGCACGCTGGCCACCGTCACCGGCCGCAACGTGGTGGTAGACCCGCGCGTCAAGGGCACGATCACGCTGAGCACCGATGCGCCTGTCGCACCTTCTGTCGCCTACAACCAGTTTTTGGCAACCCTGCGCATGCAGGGCTACACGGTGGTGAGCAGCGACGGCATGGACAAGGTGGTGCCCGAGGCTGATGCCAAGCTGCAGGGCGGCGCGGTGTCGGAGTCGATAGGCGCCAACACGGCCAGCGGCAACCAGTTGGTCACGCAAATCATCCGCCTGCAGCACGAAAACGCGAACAACCTGGTTGCGGTGTTGCGCCCACTGGTGAACCCCAACAGCCCGATCAACGTCAACCCTGGCACCAACACGCTGGTGATCACCGACTACGCCGACAACTTGCGCCGCCTGGTGCGCATCATTGCCGCGCTGGATGTGCCCAACGCTACCGATGTAGAAATCATTGCGCTGAAACACGCCAGTGCCTCCGACCTCGCCCCGCTGGTGCAAAAGCTGTCCGAGCCCAGCGCCGGCGCGCCCAACACCGCAGCCGATGGCGGCTACAGGACCACCATCATTGCCGAGCCGCGCTCCAACACGTTGATCGT
>JAYWAV010000473.1:0-2875 GCA_043782015.1 Rhodoferax sp.
CGACTTGCTGCGCGAGATCGACCGCATGGAGTTCTACTGCTACGAAACGCGCGAACTGATCAAGGCCAGGCACCGGCCGCTGGTGTTCATCACCTCCAACAACGAGAAGGAACTGCCCGACGCTTTTCTGCGCCGCTGTTTCTTCCACTACATCAAGTTCCCCGATGCCGAGACGATGAAAAGCATCATCGACGTGCATTTCCCGGGTCTGAAAAAAGAGCTGATCACCGCCGCGATGAAGACGTTTTACGACGTGCGCAACCTGCCCGGCCTGAAAAAGAAACCGTCTACCAGCGAGTTGCTGGACTGGCTCAAGCTGCTGCTGGCCGAAGACATTCCGCCCGAAGCGCTGCACAACAAGGATGAGAAAGTGTCCGTACCGCCACTGGTGGGCGCGCTGCTCAAGAACGAGCAGGACGTGACGCTGTTCGAAAAGCTGGTGTTTATGCAGCGGCACAATCGGTGAAGATGGAACATCTTGACCGATTGCGGTGCAGGCTCACATCGCGCAGTGACGTGAAGGCGCAAAGCGCCGGCCGTAACCACAACCGATAGGCGGGGACAGGCTCCCATGAATCCGCAACTGGTCGAAGGCCTCACCGACGCCATTGGCTTCGTCGCCGGCTCTTTGCTCGGTTTCGGGCTTGGGCGCTTGCTGGGCCTGGACATCTTTGCCCAGGGTTACGGCAACGCCACCATTGCCGGCATCCTGCTGATTGGCGCGGGCGGCGGCGGCGGAGTGCAACTGGCGCGCCGCTGGCAACGCGGACGGGCCGCGAAAAAGAACTGAGAAAGCGGGCATCGAATGGCTTTTGTGGAACCGGTGACCCTGAGCGATCGCGGCATCAAGCTGGTTCCGCTGACGCTTGACCATGAAGACGGCCTGCGCGCCGCCGCCATGGATGGCGAACTGTGGCGGCTGCGTATTACTTCGGTGCCCGAACCCGAGCAGACCCGGCGCTACATTGAGGACGCGCTGTCGGCGCGCGAAGCCGGCAACCGCTTTGCCTTTGCCGTACTCGACGCGGAGTCCGGAACCGTGCTGGGCTCCAGCAGTTACCACGACATACTGGCCAATGTAAAACGCGTGGAGATCGGCTACACCTGGTACGCCAAACGTTGCCAGCGCACCCACGTCAACACCACCTGCAAGCTGCTGCTGATGGGCCACGCCTTCGACACGCTGGGCTGCCATGTGGTGGGCTGGCGTACCGACAACTTCAACTTCGACTCGCAAAACGCCATCGAACGCCTGGGCGCCCGGAAAGACGGCGTGATTCGCGGCCATGCGATCCGCCGCGACGGCACGATCCGCGATACCGTGATCTACAGCATGCGTTCGGGCGAGTGGCCGGAGGCCAAGGCGCAGTTGCTGTACTTGCGGGATAAACCGCGCGGGTAATGCATTCATTCCCACGTATATACAATCGGAATATACGCATCTGGGAACTACCATGAACGCACGAATCCAGACCCCAAACCAGCTACAGCGGACCTTGACCACGGTTTTCACCAGTGGCAACAGCCAGGCCGTGCGCCTGCCGAAGGAGTTTCGCTTCAACACCAAGCAGGTGACCATCGAGCGACGTGGCGATGAAGTGGTACTGCGTGAGAAAAAACGCAGCCTGGGCCAATCCCTTCGCGAAGCGCTGCAGGATATTGCTCCCCTGTCCGACCAGGAAGCTCGCGAGATGGACAAAGCGCTCGTGGCTATCAGGGACCAGGGCACTTTGGAAGAACGTGCGATGTGGGCCGATCCACAGTTTTGGGGCAAGGCGTCTGAAGCTAAACCCGCACGTGCCGGGAAAAGCTCCAAAGCTGCGCTGGCAAATGGCAAAGCCAAAGCTGGCCGGCCATGAGTTATTTACTAGATACCGATACCTGTAGCTACATCATGCGTTCGCGTACCGGTGCACTTTGGGACCGCCTGGATCAGCTACCGGAGCAATCGGCGGCAATTTCCGTGATCACGCTGGGCGAGCTGCAGTTCGGGGCAACGCTCAAGCCGCTGGCAACCCGCGTCGCTTTGCAGCTTGAGCGGCTTCTGCGCTGTTTGCCGACGCTGCCATTGTCCCCCGACAGTTGCACGCACTACGCCCGCATTCGATCTGAGTTGCAACGCAAAGGCACACCGATTGGCCCGAACGACCTTTGGATCGCGGCACACGCGCTGACGCACCAATTGACCCTTGTCACACACAACACCCGGGAATTTGCGCGGATCAAAGGGCTGAAACTTGAGAATTGGGTAACTTCATGAGGAGCAGACCATGCTGATCGACTTCTTCTACACCCTGCGTTCGGCCAAGCTGCCGGTATCGGTCAAGGAATACCTGACTCTGCTCGAAGCGCTGAAGGAAGGCGTGGTGGGACCGAACACCGACCAGGACGGTCCGGGCGACCAGGCCAGCGGCTACAAGATCGACGACTTCTACTACCTGAGCCGCACCACGCTGGTCAAGGACGAAAAGCACTACGACAAGTTCGACCGCGCTTTTGCCGCCTACTTCAAGGGCGTGGAGATGATTGCCGACTTCACGCGCGACATTCCGCTGGAATGGCTGCGCAAGAACCTCGAGCTCAACCTGAGCCCCGAAGAAAAAGCCAAGATCGAGAAGATGGGCTGGGACGAACTCATGGAGACGCTCAAGAAGCGTTTCGAGGAACAGAAGGAGCGCCACGAAGGCGGCAGCAAGATGATAGGCACCGGCGGCACCTCGCCCTTCGGCGCCAATGGTTTCAACCCGCAGGGTATACGCATAGGCCAGGAGAAAAGTCGCAACCGCAGCGCCGTCAAGGTGTGGGACCAGCGCGCCTACAAGGACTACGACGACCAGCAGGAACTGGGCACGCGCAACATCAAGATCGCGCTGCG
>JAYWAV010000474.1:0-2874 GCA_043782015.1 Rhodoferax sp.
CAGCAAAGGGGTGCCGAACACCTGTTCGTCGTCGCCGTGAACAATACCATCGTGCGTGATGTGCTTGCGTTGAGCGATGCCATGAAATGGGATGTGACCGTGATCGATGTTCAGGAGACGGCACAACGCAATTTGCAAAGCACACTGGCGGCACGCGAAGGGCGCCAGGACCGCGCCGATGCGGCACTGGTTCTGGCCGAAGACCAGCAAGCCGTGCTGACTATCAGTGCGCACGATGAATTGTTTTACACCCGGCGTCTCGAGCTACCGGCTGGTTTCCTCACAATGAACTGGGGCCATACCGACGATGCCGCCACCACAACGCAAGCCTTTACGCCGGTCAGCGAATATGTGCCTGACTACAGCGTAGGCGGCGCCTCTTACGGCACCGATTACTCCACGGGCGCAGGCGCGCCCGCGGGTGAGGTGACGGGCCAGGAACCTGCACAACGGTTTTTGGTGGAAGTCCAGCGTTCTCTGGATTTGTGGGACCGCACCTGGTCGGCGCTGCCTCTGGCGGGATTGCGCGTGTCGGCGGGTGTGCGCACTGCCGAGTTGGCGCAATGGCTGACCCAGGACATGGGGCAGAGCGTTTTGCCACTGGATTTGCAGGCGATTTTTCCGGCGCTGGCCCAGCAGTCCGAGACGGACCGGCTGGAGTGCCTGCCTTTGTTGGGTCTGTTATTGCGCTCTGAAGCGCGCAAGTTGTAGCCATGGCCCAGCAGATCAACCTTTGCTCGCCAATCCTGCTGACGCAGAAGCGCTATTTTTCCGCCAATACCATGGCCGTTGCGCTGGGGCTTTTCGTGGCCTTCGGTGGCGTATTGGCCGGCGCCTGGGTCTGGAACCTCAAGCAAGCCAGTGATGGCTTTGCGAGCACCATGCAAGGCCAATCGCGCGAGATAGAGACGCTGCAAGCGGCCATTGCCCGCAGCAAGGCCAATGCGTCGCCTGCCGGGCAGGATTTGCTGCGCCAGTTGCAGGAGAAAAAAGCCCTGGCGCAAGACCGTCAGAAACTGTTGGCCGCCTTGCGGGAAGGGCTGATTGCGCCGGGCGCCGGCCACTCTGACCGGCTGCAGCTTCTGGCGCGCACCATTCCAGCGCAGGTCTGGATCACCGCCGTCAACGCCAGTACCCGGCAATTCGAGATCAGTGGCTACACACTGGAGCCTGCGGCCTTGAATGCCTGGGTGGCCAGGCTGGGCCAAAGCCCCTTGTTGCAGGGCCTTGCACTCAGCGAGGTGCGGGTTGAAAGCGCCACTTCCGCTCCGGCCAAACCAGCGTCCGACGCAGCCGCCACACGTCAGGTATGGAGTTATCGCCTTGTCAGCACCCAACCTGTACCGCTTGCGCACACTCCGGGAGCCAAGCCATGAAAGCATCGTGGAAGCGACTGGCCGCACGGGTTGATGCCATCAGCCTGCGGGAGCGCGCATTCCTGTTCATCTCGCTGATTGCCGTCTGCCTGGCCCTGGCCGACGTGGTCCTGATCACGCCGGCACAAAACAACTACAAACAGACACTGCAGCGCTTTGCTGCGCAGAATGATGAGCTCGCCCGGCTGCGTGCCGAGCTACAGGCCAGTGGCCAGCCGGTCGATACCAGCAAAGCGGTACGTGACGAGTTGGCCGCGGTAGAAACCGACATGGCCCAGACCAACCAGACGATTGCGCGTATCGCGCCGCAAGCTGACAAGGGGCCAGACCTCGAGCAGGTGCTGGTGCAGTTCCTGCGTCGCCAGGAAGGGCTCACGCTGTTGGCCACCGGCACCCTGAAGACAGACGCTGGCCCAGCTGCCAGTGGCAACGCGGCCGGCGGCGCGGAGATGCCTGCAGGTCTGGTCAAGCGTGGCATGGACCTGCGCGTAGCCGGCTCGTATGGTGATTTGACGCGCTATGTGCGCACCTTGGAGACTGCCATGCCTACCCTGCGTTGGGGCCCGTTGCAACTGGTGAGTGACAGGCCGAAAAAGCCTGAGTTGAGTCTGCAGGTGTATGTTGTGGGGGTGGTGCCATGATGACGCGCAATATGCCCTGGATACGTACTGCAATTGCGATGTTGCTCGTTGCGTTTTTGCAGCCCGTCGTTGCGCAGGAGCAGCGCGACCCAACCGCTGCGCCCGTAGAGGCCAACTCCGCCGCGGCAGGTGTGGCGGCCGACACCAATGCAGCGCCGGCACAGGGAAGCAGCGTGATCGTGCGGGACGGCACACCCTACCTTGTGGTGGGGACGCGGTTGGTGGCAGTGGGTCAACGGGTAGGCAACCGCACGCTGGAGCGTATTACTGAAACCGAGGTCTGGTTGCGCGAAGGGCGCAGCCTGCAAAAACTGCCGCGTTTTGAGGGCGTTGTGCGCCACACCAGAAATTCTGTTGCTCCAAATGAGGGAGCCAAACCGTGAAGTACTCTTCAATGACCGCTACTACCGCCTCCTGGGCCATGCCTGCGACAATGGCCTCCATGTCCCCTGCTTTCAACGCCCCGCAACCTGCGCGCCCGCACGGCCTGTTGGCAGGCCAGGCTCTGCTTGTCGGGCTCATTGCAGTTCTGTTCGCCGGTTGCAGCAACGACCGCGCACTACTCACTCCTGATGTGAGTACGGTGCTCAAAAATGAAATAGCCGCCAATTCTGCCAATGCCAATAAGGCCCCAGTGGCAGTGCCTGCACGGGTTTCAGACGCGCTGGCCGAACCCGCAGCCAAGGTGGCGCTGGTAGCTGCTGAGCCGCGCATCGATTTGCTCGTCAACAAGGCGCAGGCGCGCGATGTATTTTTGGCCATCGTCGCCGATACCCGCTATAGCATGCTGATGCACCCGGACGTCAACGGCACACTGTCGGTCACGCTGCGCGGTGTGACCGTGGCCGAGGCGCTGG
>JAYWAV010000475.1:0-2874 GCA_043782015.1 Rhodoferax sp.
TGCTGGGCTGGGTGTCTACACAAACCTGGTTTTACGCCGGCTTGGGTGTGCGCCCCAGCCTGACAGGCGGCAATGAAGCACTGGCCCTTTTGCTGTTCATGCTCGTCGTGCCTTTGTTCAGCTTTTTCGTCACGCCTGTGTTTGCGCAGCTGTCGCGAAAGCATGAGTTCGAAGCGGATGCGTACGCCGTGGTTCAAACCGATGGGGGGGATCTGGCCAACGCGCTGCTCAAGTTGTATCAAGACAACGCCAGCACCCTGACACCCGACCCTGTTTTTGTGAAGTTCTACTACTCGCACCCTCCTGCTTCCGAGCGTTTGGGCCGCATGAAGGTATTGCCAGAGGCTGTTTCCGCATGAGTTCTGCTGTTCATCAACACCGGCGCGCGCTCAGCGCCACTGAAATCGTGACCGAGCTGAGCCGACTCAACGGCGAGCAGGCTCTGGGCTGGCGCCTCATCGACGCCGCACTCGAAAAGACCTTCAAATTCAAAAATTTTTACGAAACCATGGGATTCGTTAATGCGATCGCTTTCATAGCCAACACCGAAGACCACCACCCTGATCTGGCTGTCAGTTACGGTCATTGCACGGTGCGATTCAACACGCACGACGTGGACGGAATTTCCGTCAGTGACTTTTTCTGTGCCACCAAGGTGGACGGGCTTTTCGTTTGAGCCAACCTGCGCGGCCCTCCCGTTCGGGTGTACAGACCCCTGCGGCCGCCACCGGAACCCAACCTGGCTTGGTGGTTGCAGGGTTTGGGCGCCATGTGCTGGTCGAAACCGACAGCGGAGCACGCATCATTTGCCATCCGCGCGGCAAGAAAAGCCAGGCATTGGTCGGCGATCGCGTGCGCTGGCTGGCGTCCCAGGACGAAGGCACCATTGAGAAGGTCGAAGAGCGCACCAACGCTCTGTACCGCCAGGACGAGATGCGGACCAAGTCGTTTGCGGCCAACCTGGACCAGGTGCTGATCCTGATCGCTGCCGAACCCGAGTTTTCGGAGAGCCAGTTGACCCGCGCATTGATTGCGGCGGAGGCTGCAGGCATCACGCCCATCGTTGCGCTGAACAAAAGCGATTTGGCCGAACCATTCGGCAGGGCGTGGACAAAGCTCGCACCCTACCGAGCCATGGGCTACCAAGTGATTCGACTGGCCATCAAGCCGAAGCAAGAGGTGCCAACCGACGACACGCAGACACAAACATTGATGGCACTGCTGGCAAACAAGAAAACGCTGGTGCTTGGCCCATCTGGGGCCGGCAAAAGCAGCCTAACCAATCTTTTGATCCCGCAAGCCAAGGTGTTGACCGCAGAAATTTCCCAAGCGCTCAATTCCGGCAAGCACACCACCACCAGCACCACGCTGTACTGGGTTGATGCACGGCGTACAACTGCGTTGATCGATTCACCAGGTTTTCAGGAGTTTGGGCTGCACCACATTGAGCCCATGCAGTTGAGTCACCTGATGCCGGACATCAAGGCTCATGCGCAAGCGTGCAAGTTCTACAACTGCACGCATTTGCATGAACCTGGTTGCGGCGTTATTGCTCAGGTCAAATCGACCACGAGCCTAAGTGAAATAAGCCAGGCACGATATCGTTTGTATAGCGAACTATTTGCAGAGCTTTCACAAAGTCGGTTCTGACACCGGCCTGTATCCGCCCTGGCCACCGATATGCATGGTCAGCCCAGCAGCCGCGCTAATGTCAGCAATGCCAGCAGCACCATCCACAGCACGACGGAGCGCCACACTAACCCCACAACGCTGCGCAGATGCGCCAATTCCGGCTCTCGTCCAGGTGTGAACTCGGTGGCGGCCGGTGTCTCGATATCCATGGCGATCAACTGCCCCTCGGACGTACTTCCTGGAAACACAGGCCGCAAGACCTCACCCCCCAGCCGCACATTCAAAGCCCCCGACGTTGCCGCTAGCAACAGCCCGTCGTTGCGATCATCAGTAGCAGCAAGTGCATCGGCTGTAAACCGCTGGGTGTAAGTACGCCACGCGTCAATGGCATCTTCAAAGCTTCCAACCACTGCGAACCCGAGGGCGGTGACCCTGGCGGGCACGTAGTCGATCACACCCCACGCCTTGAGAGCTACCGCTTGAAGCGCAGGGCTGGCGCCGTCACCGACAAAGCCTGGATGCTGGCTTTTGTAAGCCCAGTAACGCGACACGAATTCGCTCATGCGGTACATAACCGCACCAGCGGGGCCTAACCCCACGGCCGCCAGAACAGAAAACCAGCCCAACACACCGAAAACATGTCGATGGGCTGCCAAAACGGAATACTCGATCACATGGCGAACAATTTCACTGCGCGGCAGCTGTCTGGCGTCAACCTGACGCCAGTGCGCGAGCAGATCGCGGGCGGTTGCCTCGTCACCGCTTTCCAGCGCGTCCCGGATATCCGTGAAGTAATGGCTGAATTGCCGGAACCCCAGTGTGATGTAGAGGATGCCGACACTCCATGCAAACGCCAGCAGCACGCTGAATCGCCAGAGCATCCAGTGGATCACCATCGTGAGTACGGATGGCACCAGGACCGCAGCGCCCCAGGCGATCCAGCCGTGGTGGGTCTGCCCTGCATCCAGCGTGCGATTGGACCATCGCGCCCAAGCCCTGAACCCGGCGTGGACCCAATTCCCACGCGCTAAAGGGCGCGCCTGTTCCAGAATCAAAGCAAACAAAACGGCTAGAAAACCCATACCAAATCATAACGGGCTCTGCCTCTGACGTTCGCGCCAGGTCGATGCAATTTGGCGCCCCTATGGCCAAAAAACTTATCACGCGGCAAGAAAGCTATAAAGATTTCGCAGCATGCCAGCCGTTGCTCCCCAAATGAACCGTTCTTGCGCTGGCGCGCCG
>JAYWAV010000476.1:0-2873 GCA_043782015.1 Rhodoferax sp.
GTGCCGCTCTGGCTCGTCAAGTCGCCGGGGCTAGTTGCTCAACATTCCAACTGGTAGGGTTTGGATTGGAACAGTGGCCTGGTTTGCGCTGGAACGAGAGGCCTTTTTTTTGACTGAAATACGCATGAGACATCGGTGAAGTCCACATGTTAGGGTGATTCCAGGATGGCCGACTTACATTGATGTTTGTCATATGAGCAAATTGCCGAAGACAGCTTTTTTGACTCCATTTGTTTTTAGGCCGATCGGCGATGGGCTGACTTTGCGACCATTGCTAACCCGAAAGGCTAGCTTGTCTTCTTTGAATTTGCCGCTATTCTTGCAGCGAGATTGTCCCCTCCGGGGGTTAGGAGTTGAACATGCGCTCTTTTCATTTTTATGAATTCCACGTTCCCAAGGGGCCCAACTTGAGGCTTATGGCAATCAGCGCCGTTTGGATGTTTGCTATCTGCCTGGCATTGTTTGGCGTCTTCACCTTCATGGGCGGCACCGCATTCAGTGCGAGCATGGGGGGGACTGCCGGTCTTGCCTTTTTGCTGATTGGCTTTGTTTTATCCCTGATCTTCGCCTACCTTGAACGAGATTCGAAGTAACCGGCAGCTCACATCTGCAACGGTATGACCAAGCCATGTAGTCGGCGCAGCGCCGGGGTGGTGACAGCTTCATCATTTTTGCTACGCGCTCCTGACGCCCGCGCCAACGACAAGCGCAAGTCGGCCCACCACTTCCGCCATGTTACGGATTGGCGCTGTAGCAGTGAATGATGGGCAGCGGTCCGTGCAATTGCCATGATCGCTCGAGCTTTGCTCTGGGCGCCCCTCTTATGACCGCCGGTTCCCGGCCGCATTTGAGACGCAGCTTCACCGCAGCGGTTGATTGCGCATCCGCGCACTTCAACCCTGCTGGATCCACTACGGGCGAAACAATGGCCAGCTCACCACGACTTTGACCGTCGCCCCGACTGCAATGACGCAGCCTGGAGAGATCGGCATTTTGGTATACCGATCTCCGTCGAACTCACCTCGCCCATTTCTCCATGGCGCCCACTTTGCGCCCAAAGATTCAAGATGCTGCGCCACTGCCACCATACCCACCTAGGATAAGTCCATGGTCACCATTAAATTGCAATCCACTCTGACCTGTCCGCAATGCGGCCACGCCAAGATCGAAACCATGCCCACCGACGCCTGCCAGTGGTTCTACGAATGCAAAAGTTGCAAATCAGTCCTGAGTCCTAAACCGGGAGATTGTTGTGTCTACTGCTCATATGGCGACGTACCGTGCCCGCCCATTCAGGAGAACAGTGCCAAGGGATGCTGCGGAGAATCGTCTTGATCATCGACTGGCGCCCTGCTTTTCCGCTCCATCGACAAAACAGCTTCGTTAATCCTGGCTTCATGCGTCGCGTCCCCCGGCTACCTATACTCGGCACTGTCGAGGTTAGAACGGTAATTTCAACTCTGACATCAGTTGCATTGCCAGCGCACTACATAGCCATAGGCATTTGCCGATTTCCATGGAATCCATCTTGAACCGTCTCGAAGCCCTAAACAACCAAATTTTTCTGACAATCAATGCGCCGGCCGGCTCAACGCCCTGGCTGGTAGATATTGCCAAAGTCCTGGGTGACGGCCTGATTTATCTGATTCCACTGGGACTCGTCATCTTGTGGCTACAAGGCGGCACGGCCAAGCGCAACTTGGCATTGCGCGCGTTCGCTGTGGCGATGCTCGCGGTAGGCCTCAATCAGATCATTGGCCTTATTTGGCAGCATCCACGCCCATTCATGGTCGGGCTTGGGCACGCATGGATTGACCACGCCCCTGATTCATCATTTCCGAGCGACCACGCGACCGTATTTTTCAGTTTGGGGTTCGCATTTCTTGCGGGACGAGCCTTCATCTTGGCTTCGTCAGCCGCGTGTTGCGGTTTGTTGGTAGCGTGGGCGCGCATACTCCTTGGAGTACACTTCCCCATGGACATGGCGGGTGGGGCTTTGGTGGCATACCTTGCATCCATCGTGGTCTCTCCAGTTTGGAGCTACGCCGGCTTGAAGGCTACTGATCTTGCCGAGACGACCTACCGTGCAGTGTTCCATTGGCCCATCTCAAGCGGTTGGATCAGGCGATAGCCAATACACTTCATTGGCCTTGCAGAGAGTCTGCGCTCAAACCATGAGCAAATGGCTAATGCGGCTTGACACAATGGCAGTAGACAAAGTACTGGGCGGAGCCCCAAGGGGTCGTGTGGTCTTCACGCAAATGGTTCACCAGTTCGAATTCTGGACCGAATTCTCCATGAAGTTGACCTGGGTCGTATCGCGCCACAGGCAGCCCGCTGCACTGGTCGGTCCGTCTGGTGCGAACGTTGCCACGATGAAGTGTCCACCAGGCTTTACCGACTTCATCACTTGCCGCACATAGGCCTCACGGTCGCGCGCCTCGGTTAAAAAGTGAACCACGGCACGGTCGTGCCAGATGTCGTAGGCCTGCGCAGGGGGCGCTACGCCGCAGATGTCACCTGCGATCCATGTAACCAGAACACTTTTCGCATCCAGGCGTAGCCGCGCCACTTTCACTGCGCTCTGCGACAGGTCTAGCGCCGTGATGCCACGGAACCCGACCGCAAGCAAATCATCCACCAGCGTCGATGCACCGCCATCCACGCCGATGATTCCCGCCGATTTGTCTGCGCCGATGGAGCAGATGATGTCTAGCTAGCGAGAAGCATGCCCCTGAAACCAGCTCACGGCATCCGCTGCCTTGGTCTGGTAAACGTAAGCGTCCGGCAATCCCATATTGAATCGCGCGCTGTGATCAGGCATCGTCCCCACGAAGGAGATCGTGGAGACTATGAATCAAGTGTCGACAGTG
>JAYWAV010000477.1:0-2867 GCA_043782015.1 Rhodoferax sp.
GCATCGGCGTTCTCGACGCCCGACACTTCCTTGCCGGTAATCGGGTGTGCCGGTACAAAGGATCCAATGTGCTCGCGCAATGCGCGGCGGCCAGCGTCGATCACATCACGTTTGGTAGAGCCCACATCCATGATCAGCATTTGCGGCGTGACCAAATGTTTGATCGCCTTGAAGGTGGCTTCGGTGGCTGCCACCGGCACCGCAATCAGCACGATGTCGGCACCAGACACGGCCAACAGCGCCGACGGGGCTTCAATGTCGATGACGCCCATCAGGCGGGCGCGTTCGGTGGTGCTGGGTGACTTGCTGTAACCGACAACCCGCTTGACCAGGCCAGCGCGTTTCATCGCCAGCGCAAACGAGCCGCCCATCAGGCCGCATCCGATCAAACCGAGTTGTTCAAACATAAGGACCCATGTTATTCAGTGACCGGGTAAGCGCCCAGAACCTTGTAGAAGGCGCACAGGCCCCTCAGTTCCTCCAGGGCGGCTGCGACATGCGGCTGCGATGGATGTCCCGCAATGTCGAGGTAAAAGTAATACTCCCATTGCCCGGATTTTGCCGGACGCGACTCGAAACGGGTCATGGAAACGCCATTATTTTTCAGGGGCACCAGCAAATCGTGCAACGCACCCGGCCGATTCGGCACAGACACCACAAGGCTGGTGCAGTCTTTCGCGGAAGCCGGTGGCATCGCCAGCGTTTGCGGCAGGCAGATCACGGCGAAGCGGGTGCGGTTGTAGGCCTCGTCCTGGATTGCGTGGGCGACGATGTGAAGGCCAAACTGCGCGGCTGCACGCGGGCTAGCCAGCGCGGCCCAGGTCGGGTTGGCGGCGCACAGGCGGGCGCCTTCGGCATTGCTGGAAACGGCACGGCGTTCGGCATTGGGCAAATGCTGCGACAGCCAGCCCTGGCACTGGGCCAGCGCCTGCGGGTGGGCCAGCACCACGTCAATGTCTTCCAGCGAATTGGTCTGGCGTAGCAGGTTGTGGCGTATCAGCAAGCTGATTTCGCCGACGACATGCACCGGCGAGCGCAGAAACAGGTCGAGCGACCGCGTGACCACGCCCTCGGTCGAGTTCTCCATGCCAACCACGCCATACTGGGCGGTGCCGGCGGATGTGGCGTGGAACACCTCGTCAAAGCTGGTGCAATAAATCAGGTCGGCAGCGCTGCCGAAGAACTCGATGGCCGCTTGTTCGCAGAAGGTACCGTGCGGACCCAGAACGGCGACGCGCTGTGGCGCTTCGAGTGCCAGGCATGCGGACATGATTTCGCGCCAGATTGAGGCGACATGCTGGTTCAGCAACGGACCTGGGTTGGCATTCTGGATCTTGTCGATCACCTGGGCCACGCGGTCTGGGCGAAAAAAAGGCGAACCCTCTTTGCGTTTGAGTTCGCCGACTTTTTCTGCCACGTGGGCACGTTGGTTGACCAAGGAGAGCAATTGCTGGTCGAGGGAGTCGATCTGGGTGCGCAGTGACGCCAGTTCTTCAGACTGCAAGGGTTGGCTCATGTGTGGTGTTCTTCAGCGTGCGAATTCAGGTGTGTTTGCGTTCGAATTCTCGCATGTATGCCACCAGTGCTTGCACGCCCGCTAGCGGCAACGCGTTGTACAAGCTGGCGCGCATGCCGCCGACCGACTTGTGGCCCTTGATCTGCAACAGCCCAGCCTCTTTGGCTCCGGCGATGAACGCGTCGTTGCGTGATTCGTCCCGCAGGAAGAAGGGCACGTTCATGCGTGAGCGGGCGTTGCGGGCGACGCCGTTCATATAGAAGTCGGAAGCATCAATCGCCTCGTACAACAGCTCGGCCTTGGCGATGTTGCGCGCTTCCATGGCAGCCAAGCCACCCTGGCGCTTCAGCCACTGGAACACCAGCCCGGCCATATAGATCGCGTACGTGGGGGGGGTGTTGAACATGGAGCCGTTGTCGGCCACAACCTTGTAATCAAAGGCGCTGGGGCAAATAGGCAGCGCGTGGCCCAGAAGGTCTTCACGCACCACGACCAGCGTCAGGCCCGCTGGCCCGAGGTTTTTTTGTGCGCCACCAAAGGCCAGTCCTACCTTGCTCCAGTCCACCGGACGCGAGGCCACATGCGAGGAGAAATCGATCACCAGCTCGGCCTTGGAGCCCAGTGCCTTCAGGTCGGGCAGGGTTGGGAACTCAATGCCGTTGATGGTCTCGTTGGTGCACAGGTGCACATAGCTCGCGTCTTCGCGCAAATGCCAGGTGGCCGCATTCGGGATGGCCGTGAAGCCATGTTCTTTACCCGACGCTGCGATGTGGGTTGTGCAGTACTTGGCCGCTTCCTTGTGCGATTTCTCGCTCCAGCTGCCTGTCACCACAAAGTCCGCGCGGCCTGGTGTGCCCGGGGCTGCACGAAGCGTGCTCAGGTTCATCGGCACGATGGCGTTTTCTGCCAGCCCGCCGCCTTGCATGAACAGGATTTCAAAATTGGAAGGCACCGCCAGCAGCTCGCGCAGATCGCTTTCGGTCTGTGCGTAAATGGCCTGGAACTCCTTGCCGCGATGGCTCATTTCCATCACGCCCATGCCACAACCCTTGCCGGTAGCGTCCGGCCAGTCCAACATCTCGCGGGCTGCTTGTTCCAGTACCTCTTGCGGCATGGTGGCCGGGCCGGCCGAGAAGTTGTAAGGTCTTTGCATCAAGCGGAATTTATATCAAATCGGGCTGCAGCGCCTGTCCATCAAGCGCAAGCAGCTATCAAAAACAGAGCAATCAGGCGTCGTCACTGACGTCGTTGACATCGCCCACAGCATCCGGATCGGCCACGTTGGCGTCGTTTTCCACAATGCGCTGCAGCCCGCTGAGCTTGGAGCCTTCGTCCAGACCAATCAGTGTTA
>JAYWAV010000478.1:0-2864 GCA_043782015.1 Rhodoferax sp.
ATGGCGACTGCCTTTATCAAGGCCGAGCTCAGTCGCTGGTTGACCGAGGCGGGTTCCAACGCGCGCAGCCGCGAGGTGCGCCGGGCCATGGAGATTTGCGTTGAAAACGCCAACCTGTCGATTTACAACGCGGCCAACTCCAACGCCCATTACGCCGGGATGGGTACGACCTTGGTAGTCGGTGTGTTCAGGGACGACGCGTTACTGGTTGGGCATATCGGCGATTCGCGTTGCTACCGTTGGCGTGGTGGTGCTCTGGAGCAGATCACCAAGGATCACTCCTTGTTACAAGAACAAATTGACGCTGGACTGATCACGCTGGAACAGGCGGCAACCTCCAATATCAAGAATCTGGTGACCCGGGCGTTGGGAGTGGAGGAACTGGTACTCTTGGAGGTCAACGAGTACCCTGTCGAGGCGGGTGATATCTATCTGATGTGTTCGGATGGTTTATCGGATATGGTGGACGACGCCGCAATCGCTAGAATTGTTGCCGAAGGGGTCGACTTGGAGCAGAAGGCCGCGCAGCTCATTGATGCGGCAAACCACAATGGGGGTCGCGACAATATCTCGGTTCTGATGGTGGAAGTCAGCGACGAGCCTGAAAAGCGCGGTTTAATTGCACGGTTACTAGGGAAGTAGAGATCACATGCGTTATCCAGAAATTAATTACACACAAAGGAGCCGGTCATGCCGAAAATGATCGTATCGATCGATGAGGTCGTGATTAAGGAAGTGCAGCTCACCAAAGACCGCACGACCCTGGGACGCAGGCCGTACAACGACATCGTGATTGACAACCTGGCCGTAAGCGGCGAGCACGCTGTATTGCAGATGACAGGCGGAGATGTCTTTCTCGAAGACTTGAACAGCACGAATGGCACCTACGTCAATGGCAAGGCCATCAAAAAGAAGCAGCTGGTCAATGGCGATTCGGTAGAGATCGGCAAGTACAAGATCAAGTTTGTTGCAGACAACGCTTCTGACAATTTCGACAAGACCATGGTCGTTCAGGCCCGACCGGCTGCCGCCGCTGTGGCAACACCATCTGGATTTGCGGTTGGCGCAGGAGACTCTGTGGGCATGGGTGCTTTCCATGCGGCCATCAAGGTGCTGTCGGGTGCTGCGTCTGGCCGTGAAGTCCCACTGACCAAGGTGGTAACGACCATAGGTAAACCGGGTGTCGCTGTTGCTGCGATTACCAAGCGCCAGCATGGCTTCGTGGTCCACCATGTGGAAGGTGCTGGCAATCCGACGCTGAATGGCGCGCCTATCGGGTCAGACCCGATTTCCCTGAAGAACGGTGACATGATCGAACTGGCTGGCACACAGATGCAGTTTGTGCAAACCTGAGCTGCAACATGTGGTCCGGTCTTATTCCACGTAGACCGGTTTGGCGGGGTGAACGGACGTGAAATCTATCGCAAAGCACTGGCCTCGCATCGCAGTGACCCTGCTGCCTTTGCTGTTTGCGCTGCTGCATGCGATAGGGTTGGTACATATCGATGTACTTCAGCGCCTGGATGACATCATCTACGACGCGCGCCTGCGTGCTACCAACCCCAAAACCCTGGATGATCGCATCGTCATCGTCGATATCGATGAGAAAAGCCTGTCCGAGTTGGGCCGGTGGCCTTGGAGCCGCAACAAGCTGGCACAGTTGGTCAATGAGCTGTTT
This sequence comes from Rhodoferax sp., assembly GCA_043782015.1. GTDB lineage: Bacteria > Pseudomonadota > Gammaproteobacteria > Burkholderiales > Burkholderiaceae_C > Allorhodoferax. Next base: position 1,679 of record JAYWAV010000478.1, read on the forward strand.
CAGGAGCAGCAGATCGCGTTGCTGGGCTTTGATGTGGTGTTTGCTGAACCGGACGAGAGCTCTGGCTTAGGCCGCCTCAACGAACTGGCGCGCAATGAACTGAAGGACCAACCCGGCTTCGGCGAGCGGTTGCGACAGCTACAGCCGATTCTGGACTATGACGGGGTGTTTGCCAAGGCTTTGGAGGGGAAGCCGGTGGTCCTGGGGTATTACTTGACCAGCGACCGCGAAGGCTTTGCCGCAGGTGTGCTGCCAGCGCCGGTGATGGGCAAGGAGGCACTACAGGGCCGCACCATCAGCGCCACATCCTGGAGCGGCTACGGCTCCAATATCGAGACACTCACCAAGGCGGCACCGACTGCCGGGTACTTCAATTCGATTACCGATGGCGATGGTGTGGTCCGCTCTCTGCCGCTGATCGCTGAATACAAGGGTCGATATTACGAGTCGCTGCCGCTGGCAATGTTTCGCGCGCTCATCGGGTTTCCGTCTGTGGCGCCTGGCTTCTCCAATGAGAAATTCCTATCGCGCAATCTGCAGGCGATGGACCGCATACTGCTGAAGCAGGGCGACAAGTCGCTGGCAATTCCGGTGGATGAACGTGTAGCCGCGTTGGTCCCGTACCGTGGGCCTGGCGGTGTGGATGGAGGCTCCTTTAAATACCTCTCGGCATCTGACGTACTGGCCAGGCGTATTCCTGCCGGTAGCATGCAGGGCAAAATTGTGTTGATTGGAACAACCGCGCCCGGCTTACTGGATTTGCGCGTGACGCCAGTTGGAAAGACCTACCCCGGTGTGGAGGCCCATGCGAACTTCATCTCTGGCCTGCTCGATGGAAAGGTTCTGCTGAAGCCAGACTTTGCATTGGGGTACGAAGTCGCGCTGCTTGTGCTGGCCGGAGTGGCGCTGGCGTTTGGCTTGCCGCTGCTGTCGGCCACCAGTGCGGTAGCGCTTAGTGCCGGTGTACTGTTGGTGTTGGTTGGCGTTAACTTCTGGCTGTATACGGCATACGGCTTGGTATTGCCTTTGGCTTCCAGTCTCACAATGGCTCTGGCCGCGTTCGGGCTCAACATGAGTTATGGCTATTTCGTGGAAAGTCGATCGAAACGAGAGCTGGCGAATTTGTTTGGCACCTATGTTCCGCCGGAGTTGGTCGACGAAATGGTGAAGGATCCTGACAGCTACA
>JAYWAV010000479.1:0-2858 GCA_043782015.1 Rhodoferax sp.
GAACCCGCGCCGTTGTTGGCCGCCAGCATTTCTTTGCTGGTCATCGCCGGGTCCATCATGCCCTTGGCCCCATCATCATTCAGCGTCTGCGCGGTCTGCATGCGGCTGTCGGCGCCCGCGCGAAAGGCCTGCGACAGATTGTCCTGCCCGGCGTACAGCTTCATCACGGCATCGCGCGTGCGTTCGTCGCCCAAAGCGCCTTGCTTGGTGGCTGCCTGGCCCTTAGGTACCAGTTGCACGCGGCTGGCCCCGGCAAGAATCAGCGGATTGGCTTCGCCCACGCCGATGGCGCGCGTGCCAGTGTGCATGCCCGCCAGCGTGTTCATCCAACCGCTGGCACCACTGCTTTTGCCGGGCGTTCCGACCTCCCAGTGGTGCTGCGCATCAAAGTGGGAACGCGTCGCATCGGGTGAACCGGCGGAGGGAATCACGCCGAGTACGCCTTCTTTCCACAGTGGCAGCAACGGGGCCATTGCGGGATGCAGGCCGAAAGTCGTATCCAGGGCAACCACACTTTGCGCGCTGCCATCCGGCGCCGGAATCGCAATGTTGGGGCGCAAACGGTAATAGTTGGCATCGCCGTACGGAACGAACGCGGACAGTCCGTCGTACGCACCGCGCAGAAACACGCAGATCAGGCGGGCATCGTCATTGCCGGACGGTGCTTGCGACCAGGCCATGGGCGCCGCCCATGCCGCGCCGGCACCCAGTGCGGTTTGTAGCAATGCGCGGCGGGACAGACCTGTCTTGGAATTTGTTGTGGCATGCATGGTGGAGGCCTCTTTATTTGTACATGAAATCGGGGCTGGCCAGTGCCAAGCCCGCGCGCAATGCCGGTTTTTCCTGCGCCAGAGATTGGCGCGTGGCGTCGCTCAAAAACGGTGACAGGAAATCCAGCGCCGGCACTTGCTTGGCGACGGCCAGCGCGTAATCGGCGCGGCGTGTCAAGGCTTCGGGTACCAGCCAGGTGGCCGCATCAAATTTGTAGCCATCCGGCGTTTGCCAGCCATGCAGCGGTTGCCCCGCGTTGGCCAGAAAACCCAGCGACAGCACCAGACGGCGCCGGTCTTGTGCTGTGTCGGTAGCGACCAGCGCTGAGCAGGCGTAGTCCATCGGCGTCTTGAACAAGCGGTTGTCCGGGTTCCAGAAATCACTGGATTCCAGCAGCGTGCGCATGACGACGCGCATATCCCCTTGGCTGGACAAAAAGGCATCGCTCAAGCGTTTGACGAGTTCGGGGGACGGGTTGTCGGAAACAAAGAATTGCGCCAGCCGCAGGCTGATGCGCCGCGCGGTGCTCGGATGGCGCGCAAGCATGCGAATCGCGTCCTCGCCTTCGCGTAAACCGTTGCGATAAGGGCCGGTAGAAAAACTGCGGCCCAATACCTGCTTTTTTCCGCTGTCATGCAGGCGGTCCACAAAACGGAAACCATTGCTGTCCTGCGGGCTCACCGTCCAGCCCGTAAGTACCCGGGCCATCTCACGCACATCGGTTTGCGTGTAGCCGCCATCCACACCCAGCGTATGCAGCTCCATCAACTCGCGTGCGTAGTTTTCATTCAGGCCGCGACCACGCTTGCCGCCACCACCGGCCCGCGATCCTTCGGCCACGCTTTGCGCCTGGTCCAGATAGAGCAGCATGGCCGGATGTTGCGCGCTGGCCAGCACCAGGTCTTCAAACTTGCCCAGCGCATGGGCGCGCGCCACGTTGACCACGTAATGGCCCACAAACGGACGAACGGCACCTTTGCCGACATAGACATTGAAATGGTTGAACCAGAACTCCGTCATGCGGGCCAGTAACGGGTTTTCATCATCGGGGCTGGCACAGGCGGTAAGGCGCCAGGCCGCTGCCTGCATGGCCACCATGCGGGTGAAGTAGATCGGGTCACTGGTGTCGGAGAAATCGAGTTTGCGCACGGCCTGCGATTCAGTGGCGTCTTTTTCGGAGCCCTTGGCTTTTTGACGCGCTTCGCGCTCGGCGCGCGCTTTATCAAAGATTTGCGGCAGGGGCTGGTTGAAGTTGCGCAGGTCGGACGCAATCACCGGTGCCTGTTGGCTGGCTGTGTAGGCGGCGTCGACTTGTTGCAGCGCCCAACTGCGCGGGCCGCTGCTGGACTGCACCGCACGCAGCAGGCCGGGATTGACGCCATAGCCGAGCCGCGACAGTACGCGCCAGGTATCCGCTTGTGTTTTGTCGGTTGCTGGGCTGACAGGCGTTTGGCCCCAGGCCAGACTCCCTAAGCCGGCCCCGGAGAGCCCGCCCATCAGTGTCAGCATGTGCAGTAGCGTGCGGCGTTGCAGCGCGGGGTGGGATGGTTTTAATGTTTGCATGGATTTTTCCTGGCGCAGCGGGCTTGTATGCACAACGGCATCGTACGGCTGCATGCCTACCAGAGCGTAGGGTCTTTACATTAAATTACCCCGCTGTAACGCATGCAAACAGCGCCGCCGTCCGTCGCAAATACCCGAGAAAACCCGCCCAACTCATGGCTTAGACGGACCTTCGCCGGACTAAACTGCGTGCGATATGGATGCGATGGAATGCTGCAGGCCACACCCGGCCCGCAATTCCTGCAAGGAGTGGAGCAACATGAAAACGAGTTTTGCCAGATGGGCACTGACCTTAGGCTTGGCATGCCTGTCGGCGTGCGGTGGCAGCGGCGGCGACAGCAGCAGCACATCGACGACCCCGGCGGTTGACACGCCTGCGCTCAAATCCATTGTGGTCACGCCCGCCACCACGACCCTTGCAGTGGGAACCAGCCAGCAAATGGTCGCCACCGGCACCTATGCAGACGGCAAGACTGCCGCCATCACCACCGGCATTACCTGGTCGACCAAAGGCACTGCGGTGC
>JAYWAV010000480.1:0-2851 GCA_043782015.1 Rhodoferax sp.
TCTGCGCGCTTACTGATTCAGCGTAATCCGCTTCTGCTTCACGTACTCTTTGTACTGCGTCAGCGGAATAGCCGTCAGGCCAACGGCGCCGTTTTCGGCGGTCCAGCTCAGCGTGGCGCTGTCGGCTGACAGGTCAACCTCGACCGGGCCTTTGGGAATCTCTATCAGCGCACCGTCACCCGGACGGTAGGTGACGTGGTCGTTGATGGTGGCGTGTTGGGACATAGAGAGCTCCTGTCATGTAAACGCACAGTGGCGCGAAGAGGTTCATTACAAACCTCCATCGCGCCACCGCGTGTCAGACAACAGCCCGTCTGTGTGCCAGACGCAGCCGCTTTTTTACAGCGTCGGATAGTCCGTATAGCCCTTCGCACCCGGGGTGTAAAAGGTGTTGGAATCGGGTGCATTCAGTGGCGCTTTGGTCTGGATGCGCATTGGCAGATCGGGGTTGGCCAGAAAGGCGGTGCCGAAGGCCACCGCATCCAGCTTGCCTTCGCCGATTGCTGCTTCCGCTTCATCAGGCGTGTAGCCCATGTTGCCGACCAGCACGCCCTTGTATTTTTCGCGCGCAATCGTCATCACGTCGCCCTTTTGTACGCCGAAGAAGTCTGCGCGCATCACGTGCAGATAGGCCAGCTTGTACGCATTGAGCTTTTCGGCCAGGAAGGTGATCAGCGCGATGGGGTCACTGTCCTTCATGCTGTTGTAGCTGTTCAGTGGCGACAGGCGCAGGCCCACTTTGTCCGCGCCAATCGCGGCAGTCACTGCGGTCAACACTTCAAACAGGAAGCGCGCGCGATTCTCGAGCGAGCCGCCATAGCCATCGGTGCGCTGGTTGGGCGTGTCGCGCAGGAACTGGTCGATCAGGTAGCCATTGGCGCCGTGCACTTCCACGCCGTCAAAGCCCGCAGCGATGGCGTTCTTTGCGCCCTGTGCATAGGCCGCCACGATGGCTGGAATTTCTTCTGCGGTCAGCGCGCGTGGTACTGCGTTCGCTACTTTGCCGTTGGGTGTGTGGGTCTCGCCTTCAACGGCCACGGCAGCAGAAGACACGGTCTCCACACCGCCGTTGATGTCCGGATGCGCAGCACGGCCGGCGTGCCAGATCTGCATGTAGATGCGTCCGCCCTTGGCGTGCACGGCCTCGGTCACTTTTTTCCAGCCGGCGATTTGCGCTTCGTTGTAGATGCCCGGCTCATTGATGAAGGCCGACGTATTGGGCGCGACCATCGTGCACTCGGTGATCAACAGACCGCCAGTGGCGCGCTGGCTGTAGTACTCGACCATCAAATCATTGGGCATGTGGCCCGCGTCAGCGCGGGTGCGGGTCAGCGGCGCCAGCAGGATGCGATTGGGAAGGGTGGTTGCGCCGACTTGCAGGGGAGTGAAAAGCATGGTGATGGAAACCCAGGTTGGTGAAAGAAGAAGGGGCGACGGTATCTGCCGGTGAATACTTATTCCCCGGTAGGGTTACTGCGAGTTGCTGTATGGAGTTTGTGCGCTTCAGCGTGGTGTGTGCTGCTGCACCCAGCGAACGATGTCTGCTGCGCCCATAGCGCCCGCCTGGCGCGCTACCTCGCGGCCGCCCACAAACAGCGCCAGCGTGGGAATGCTGCGAATTTGAAAGCGGGTGCCCAGTGTCTGGTGCGATTCGGTGTCTACCTTGGCGACGCGCGTGCGCGGCTCCAGCTGGCCAGCCGCCTGTACATAGGCCGGCGCCATCTGGCGACAAGGGCCGCACCAGGGCGCCCAGAAATCTACCAGCAGGGGAATGTGGTTGCGGTGCAGGTGCTTATCGAACGAAACGACGTCCAGGTCCACCGGCTTGCCGGTGAACAAGGGCTTCTTGCAGCCTCCGCAATCCGGCGCGCTGCCAAGCTCGTCAGCTTGCACGCGGTTCGTGGTGTGGCAATGGGGGCAGACGATGTGCAGGGGCTCGCTCATGGAAGCTATATGGTGGCAAGTGGTCTCGATTGCAAGTGCGTCTCTGCATTTCGCAAATAAAAAGGGCCTGGAGCCCTTTGAATATGCGCGCAACCAGCTACCAAAATAATAGCAATTATTCAGGGTACGTCCGGCGGATACTGCATCCGCGTCTCCGCTGTATCCTTGCCGGTGTATTTGGTGAATATCTTCTTCAGCGTGCCGTCGTCGCGCATCTGCTGCACCAGCGCGCGCGGCAGGCTTTTGTCGGTGGGAAACCAGTCCGACGCAATCGTGAACTGCGACAGGTCATGTTTGTGGCGGTAGTTGGTATCCAGCGGGTAAATCGGCATCGCGGCAAAGCGCTCGCGCATCAGCATCTCGTATCCAAAGCCGATCGGCGCATCAATCACCCGGTCGCGCTGTTGCAGTTCGTCAAAGAAGCGGTCCATTGCCGCGCCATGCTTGAGCGTGCGGCCCACGCCAATCTTCAGCGTGTCGTCCTTCAGGAAATCTTCCCTTGTCTTCGGCGCATTGCCGTTCACATTCCGGACCATCAGCTCGGCCTTCATGCCGAAATAGTTGACGCCCCAGGCGGTGGCCTCGCGCTCCTCGGTGGGCAGCGCGCTGCCCGTCGCCCCCAACTGCACTGAGCAGGGCCGTAGTCAGTAGCCACACCGAAATTCCCTGAGCGGATTGCATGGGAAATTGAAGCATAACGGCGTGCTGCGCCCGAACTAACTCTTCTTGAACAGTGCCGCTAGCCGCAGCACTGCCGCTTCAGACTGCGCCCGGTCTATCGCCGTATCGGTGTTGCCGTAGTCATGCTCGCCCTGTGCTTGCACCAGCAGGCCGTCGCGCCGGGGCACCATGAACAGGTTGTGGCCGCGGTACATCAGCATGTAGTCCACCTCCGGCTGCGGCACCA
>JAYWAV010000481.1:0-2833 GCA_043782015.1 Rhodoferax sp.
GAACTGTCACAACCCCGTTCAGGCTGAGCCTGTCGAAGCCCTTCGACAAGCTCAGGGCGAACGGATGAGGCTTGTTCACTAACGGAGGCGTTCTGCGCCAGCTTCAAGCTCGCCAGCGCCTGAAACGCACCACGCGCCTGCGATCCCAGTTCGGCCTTTAGCGCACCGAGATTGCGCCCGTGGCCCAACTGGCGGCCGTGCTCGTCCACCACACGAAAGTTCATGAAGAAATGCGGGCTGAGCATGTCGACCTTGATGTCGGCTTTGACAACGTCGACCGACGTCGCATCGCGCACCAGCTTCAGCAAGGCGTCTACCAATCCACCCGCCCCAAATTTCTCAGACGCATTCAACGCTTCGGCAAATTTGGTCGCCGTGTCAGGCAATGGCACCAGCCGCGAACGCGGACGCTGATGCAAGGTCTTGAGCAAGGCCTGCACCTTGTCTTTCAACATCCCCGGCACCAGCCATTCGCAGCGCTCGTCGTTGACCTGGTTCAGCACAAACAGCGGCACGGTCACGGTCAGGCCGTCGCGCGCGTCGCCGGGTTCGTGCAGATAGGTTGCGGCGCAATCCACGCCCCCGAGTCGGATGGTCTTGGGGAACGACGCAGTCGTGATGCCCGCCGCCTCGTGGCGCATCAGCTCGTCGCGGGTCAGCTTCAGCAGCTCCGGTTGCTTCTTCACCTCTTCGCGGTACCAGCGTTCAAAGCTGTATCCGCTGCATACATCCGGTGGCAACTGCTGGTCGTAAAACGCATAGATCAGCTCGTCGTCCACCAGCACGTCCTGCCGCCGCGCCTTGTGCTCCAGGTCTTCCACCTGCTTGATCAGCTTCTGGTTCGCGGCCAGGAACGGCAGCGGGGTTTCCCACTCCTTGCCGACCAGTGCCTCGCGGATGAAGATTTCGCGCGCGCCGTGCAGGTCCACCCGGCCGTAGTTCACCTTGCGCCCGCTGTACACCACGATGCCGTAGAGCGTCGCCCGCTCCAGCGCCACCACCTCGGCCGCCTTCTTTTCCCAATGCGGGTCCAGCAACTGCTTCTTCAGCAAATGCTCGCCTACGTTTTCGAGCCACTGTGGCTCGATATGCGCAATGCCACGGCCAAACAGCCGCGTGGTTTCCACCAGCTCGGACGCCACGATCCACTTGCCCGGCTTCTTGGTCAGATGCGCACCAGGATGCGCAAAGAATTTGATGCTGCGCGCGCCCAGGTACTCGCCGTTCTGGCCTTCTTCGAGCTTGCAGCCAATATTGCCCAAGAGGCCGGACAGCATCGACAGATGCAATTGCTCGTAGCTGGCGGGCTTGGTGTTCAAGCGCCACTTGTGTTCGGCCACTACGGTGTGTAACTGCGAGTGGATGTCCTTCCATTCCCGCACGCGCCGCATGTTGACGAAGTTTTGACGCAGCAGCTGTTCGTACTGGCGGTTGGTTACCTTATGGGTTGCATCCGCTCGGGCGGACCCCATTACCGTTCGGACTGAGCCTGTCGAAGTCCTCGCGAACCCCTCGACAGGCTCAGGGCGAACGGTAGTATGCGACGGTCCTCCCCGCGCATCGTGAATCCACTTCCACAGCTTCAGGTAGCCCGTGAACTCGCTCTTCTCATCATCAAACTTCTGGTGCGCCGCATCGGCCTGCTGCTGCGCCTCCATCGGCCGGTCACGGACGTCCTGCACGCTTAAAGCGGACGCGATCACCAGCGCCTCGTCCAGCGCCTCGCGCGAACGGGCCTCCAGCAGCATGCGCCCGACGCGCGGGTCCAGCGGCAGCTTGGAAAGCTCCTGGCCCAAAGGCGTCAGTTCATTCGCTTCGTCCACCGCACCCAGCTCGTTGAGCAACTGGTAACCATCGGCAATCGCCCGGCCACTGGGGCGCTCCAGAAACGGAAAGTCCTCGACGATGCCAAGGTGCAGCGACTTCATTCGCAGAATGACACCCGCAAGCGACGACCGCAAAATTTCCGGATCGGTAAAGCGCGGCCGCCCGTCAAAGTCTTTTTGGTCGTACAGGCGTATGCAAATACCGTTGGCCACGCGGCCGCAACGCCCGGCGCGCTGGTTGGCCGAGCTTTGGCTGATGGGCTCCACCAGCAACTGCTCCTCCTTGCTACGAAAACTGTAGCGCTTCACGCGCGCTGTACCTGCGTCAATGACGTATCGGGTGCCTGGAACGGTGAGCGAAGTCTCGGCCACGTTGGTCGCCAGCACAATGCGCCGCCCGGTGTGGCCGTCAAAAATACGGTCCTGCTCGGCCGGACTCAGGCGCGCAAACAGCGGCAGCACTTCGGCGTTGCGCATTACCGGGCTATGGCTCAGGTGTTTGCGCAAATGGTCTGCCGCCTCGCGAATTTCGCGCTCCCCCGGTAGAAAAACAAGAATGTCGCCCTGGTTGTGCGGGTCGCGCCACAGCTCGTCCACACCATCGGCAATCGCGTTGTTCAGGTCGTACTCGCGGCTCTCTTCAAACGGCCGGTAGCGCTGCTCCACCGGGAACATGCGGCCCGACACCATGATGACCGGTGCCGGCCCCTTGCTGGACTTGAAATGGTCTGCAAAGCGCTGCGCATCAATCGTGGCCGAGGTCACGATGATCTTCAGGTCCGGCCTGCGCGGCAGTATCTGGCGCAGGTAGCCCAGCAGAAAGTCGATGTTCAGCGAACGCTCGTGCGCCTCATCAATGATGATGGTGTCGTAGTTATTCAGCAGCGGGTCGGTCTGCGTCTCGGCCAGCAAGATACCGTCGGTCATTAGCTTGACCGAAGCGTCTTTGGACAGGCGGTCCTGAAAACGCACTTTAAAGCCGACCACGTCGCCCAGCGGCGTTTTGA
>JAYWAV010000482.1:0-2831 GCA_043782015.1 Rhodoferax sp.
CCTGCGCGCCGGCTCGCGTCTTGAGCGCATCGGCATGGTGGAGAACCTGATCTCCGAGCACAACATCACCGACCTGGCCGACCTGATGAAGGTCAGCGAAAAACTGCCGCCAGTGCTGATGCGCGAATACCGCGACGAAGCCGAGCTTATGGCCGTTTTTACCCGACCCTCCAGCAAGAGCCCGTTGGCGATGGGCGATTTTTCCTATGTGGAGGAAGATGCCCAGGTTTTGTCGCGCTTGCTGGGCAACGCTGTTGCGCGCAAGGAAGCCGGTGTCAACATCTTGCTGTACGGCCCGCCCGGCACCGGTAAAACCGAGCTGGCCAAAGTGGTCGCGCAGGCGGCTGGCCTGGAGTTGTACGAAGTCGAATACGCTGACCGCGACGGCAACTCGCTCAGTGGCCGCGACCGCTACCGTTCCCTGCAGATCGCGCAGGTCTTCCTCAAAGGCAGCGCCCAGGCCGCCTTGCTGTTTGACGAAGTTGAAGACGTTTTTCCGCCGATCTCAAGCGAAGCCGCCCAACTGCTGGCGCGTGCGGAGCAGGTGGCTGCGCCCAGCAGCGGCAGTGTGAACGGCAAGGCCTGGGTCAACCAGATTCTGGAGTCCAACACGGTGCCGACCATTTGGGTGACCAACCGCATCGAGCAGATCGACCCGGCGTTTCGCCGCCGTTTTGCCTACCACCTCGAACTTAAAAGCCCGCCGCCCGGAGCGCGCGAAGGCGTGGTGCGCAAGACACTCGAAGGTGTGGCGGTGTCAGACGCGTTTGTCGCCAAACTCACCTCGCGCAAGGGCCTGACCCCGGCGCAGATCCGCACGGCCGTGAGGTTTGCCGGGCTGGTGGGGCTGGACGCCGCAGTGCCGGGTGCGGACTTGCCCGAATCGTCGCCGGTTGAAAAACTGATCGAGCGTCAGCTCAAAAACGCCGACCTGGCACTGGGCACGCGCACCGATGCACCCGCCGCGCGCCGCATGGTGACAAGTTATGACCTGTCCATGTTGAATATTGAAAGCCGTTTTGAAGTGCCGCGCATTGTGGAAGCACTGAAGGCGCGTGGCCACGGCGCCCTGTGTTTCTACGGCGCGCCCGGCACCGGCAAAACTGCCCTGGGCGAGCACATTGCCACGGCGCTGGAGAAACCCCTCATCATCAAGCAGGCCAGCGACCTGATGAGCAAGTTTGTCGGCGAAACCGAGCAACAAATGGCGGCCATGTTCAAGGAAGCCGAGAACGAAAAAGCCGTGCTGCTGCTGGACGAGGCCGACAGCTTCTTGATGGACAGGCGCGGCGCGCAGCGCACCTATGAAGTCACCGAAGTCAACGAAATGCTGCAGGGCATGGAGCGTTACAACGGCATCTTCATCTGTACCACCAACCTGCTGGACCGCATTGACCAGGCGGCGCTGCGGCGCTTTACCTTCAAGATCAAATTCAAGCCGCTGACCAAAGAGCAGCGTGAGAAGATGTTTGTCGTGGAAGCGCTGGCCGCAGACGCCACCCTGTTGACGCCCGAGATCAAGGCGCGCCTGGCCGTGATGGACCAGCTTTGCCCCGGTGATTTTGCCGCCGTCAAGCGCCAGTCCGTGATTCTGGATTCAGAACTTGGCGCCATGGAGTTTGTCGAGCAGTTGGAGGCCGAACACCGCATCAAGCCCGAGGTGCGCGAGAACCGTGGCATGGGATTCTTGCAATAGCCCTCGTTGAATATAAATAGTTTGCTTCTATAAATATAGCAATTGTGGGCAAGGTGGCAGGATGGCCTAAGCCGCGTGGGTTTGCCCCACCGCGCGCAAAACTTCCTCGCCGTAGGCTTCCAATTTCTTGGCGCCAATGCCGCTGATGCCAGTCAGGTCGTCCAGGGACCGGGGCGCGCGCTCGGCGATGGCGGCCAGTGTCGCGTCATGGAAAATCACATAAGCGGGCAGGTTGTGCTCCTTTGCCACTTCGGCACGCCAGGCCTTGAGCGCCGCAAAACGCAACAAGGCGTCTTCGTCCAGCGCCGTCGCGGCTTTGGGCGTTTTGCCTTTGGACAGCCGGGTGGCGGGCGCGCCGCTGCCGCGTTTGGACTTGCGGTCCAGCGGCGACGAAATTGATTCACGCAATTGAACCTGGGTGTCGCCCTTGAGCACGGCCCGCGAGCCGTCGGTCAATTGCAAGGTATTGAAAGCCTGCGCGTCCACCGCGACGGCGCCAATGGCAATCAACTGGCGCAGCACGCCGCGCAGCTGCACCTCTGACAGCGCTGCCCCAATGCCAAACGTGCTCAGTTTGTCATGGCCAAACTGGGCCATTTTTTCGGTGGATTTGCCACGCAGTATGTCCATGATGTGGCCCGCGCCGAAGCTGATGCCGCTGTGCTGCTGCACCCGGTAGATGGTGCTGAGGAGTTTTCTCGCGGCATCGGTGCCGTCCCAAACCTCCGGGGGCTGCAAACAGTTGTCACAGTTCATGCAGGGCCTGCTTTGTTCGCCAAAGTAGCGCAACAAACGTACGCGGCGGCAGTCGGTGGCTTCGGCCAGGCCCAGCAAGGCGTCGAGTTTGCCGCGCAAGCCCTGCTTGAACTCCTCGCCCGCCGGGCTCTCATCAATCATGCGGCGCTGGTTCACCACGTCCTGCAGGCCGTAGCTCATCCAGGCGTCGGCGGCCTCGCCATCGCGGCCGGCGCGACCGGTTTCCTGGTAATAGCCTTCGATGTTTTTGGGCATGTCCAGGTGGGCGACAAAACGCACGTCAGGTTTGTCGATGCCCATGCCGAAGGCAATGGTGGCCACCATCACGATGCCCTCGTCCCTGAGGAAGCGGTCCTGGTTCGCCCGGCGGACATCGGCG
>JAYWAV010000483.1:0-7832 GCA_043782015.1 Rhodoferax sp.
TGCCATGACGACAACAATCGAGGACCAGTTTGGCTCACGCCTGCTGACCGATGGCGGCACCGGCAAAGCGGGCGGCTTTTTGCTGAACAACGAGCTGACGGACTTCAGCTTTGCGCCCGCCGATGCTGAAGGAAAACCCATCGCCAACCGCGTGCAGCCGGGCAAGCGCCCGCGCTCGTCAATGGCACCCACGCTGGTCTTTGACAAGTCGACCAACCAGCTCGTGATGAGCGGCGGCAGCCCTGGCGGCGCGATGATCATTCACTACACCGCCAAAATTTTGTTCGCCACCATGAACTGGGGCCTCAACGCCCAGCAGGCGATTGACCTGCCCAATTTCGCCTCATTGAATGGCCCCAGCCTGCTGGAAGAAAAGCGCTTTTCTCCCGCCACTGTTGAAGCACTGCGGGCACGCGGCGCAGAAGTGCGCGAGATGAACATGACCAGCGGCCTGCAAGCGATTCAAAAAACCGAGAAAGGTTTTTTTGGCGGGGCGGATCCGCGGCGTGAAGGGGTGGTGCTGGGGGATTGAAGCGCCCAGTTTTTAGCTGCGCATGCCGGTGTCACTCACCATTTGACCCGGAAATTTTTGACCACTTGTCTTCGGAATTCTGGTGATGTCCCACATGAAGTTTGGCGATTTTAGCGATGAGCGAACGACTGCTATGAGGCCATCTGCTGACATTGGTGAGTGACAGCTAGCTGGAGTTCAATATTCGCGTGATGGCGTTGCCAAGAAGCGGACCGTCGCCACCGGCTGAACAGTGCCCAATGCGGTCTCATTAGGCGGCTAGTTGCATGGCTTTTGTGTCTCGGGAGCCGACTTTGGAAATTGCGATCTGTCAGCTCTATAGCGGTCGTCGGTAACAGGTGATCGACCGGCGGCTATGTGTTATTCACGTCCCTAAAGTGTGAGCTGGACATCGACAAAGTGCAGCCCCCAGACTTTTCAGATAATCGGTTTGTCAGCTGCAACAGACTGCCTGCAGTGCGAAACCGGCTCGCCCCTCCGATATATCCATGCACATTACTGGCCATGCGGGCATGACGAGCGCGTTGGAGGGGCCACTCGACACAGCTTTCTGTAAGTCTGTGAAGACGGTTCTTTTATTCAAGACGAGTATCTGCGAACAGCAGCTATGCAAAGTTGCGTATTGCAGGTGTGCGGAAAGCTGTACGGAACTTCGTTAACGTGTCCAAAGAAAACAAAGAAATGATCTTCTGAATCTACTCATTCATTACTAAATGAGAAACGGTAGCTTATTAGGATCCAGCGCTTTGATGAATGGTTAAAAATATTAGCTTTCAGGTCGAATATCCTGGAAGGTAGGGGTTAATTCGGGTTTACCCTGTAAGTAGTCAGCTATCACCCGACTGCCTCGCTTTGTATTTATGCTTTAGATCTACAGCCACCCGAGGCGGGTGGATGCCAACAACATAACGGAGACAAACATGCGTGTGATTTCCATTGCCAGTGACAACCCCGAAGTCGCGGGTTGCGATGAAGAGAGCGGTGTAGTCCGCAAGGTAACTATGCCCCTGGCGCGCCGAGAATTCCTCAAAGGCTCTGGTGTTTTGCTGGGTACCCTGGCCACCGGCACCTTGCTGGCCGGGCTGGCGCCTTCCACGGCATGGGCGCTGGAGCTAAAAACCCTTAGCACAGCAGAAGGCCAGACCCTCATGGCCATGGGCCGTGTGCTCTTCCCTCACCAGAAGCTGCCCGACGCTGTGTATGCGCTTTTGTCCAAAGACTTGGATGCCAAGGCTTCGGGTGACGCCGGTGCGGCCAAGATGATCAAAGATGGCATCGCCTGGCTCAACACCTCGGCGGGCGGCAACTTTGCCAAGGCCAGTGCCGCCAAGCGCGAAGAGATTGTGCGAGGCATGGAAGGCACTGCCTTCTTTGCCACCGCACGTGGCCAGTGCGTGACCTCGCTGTATGACAACGACATGGCCTATGCCGTCTTTGGCTACCCGGGCTCGGCTTGGGAAAAAGGCGGCTACATCACGCGCGGATTTCAAGACCTGAAGTGGTTGCCAGCACCCTCCAAAGAAGCCAGTCCTGCCCCCTACCTTGGCTAAGCAGCAACGCACAACACTCATAAGGAGATAAAGACATGGCGAAATTTGATTTTTCCGACGAGTCGGTGGTTCTCATCATCGGCTCCGGGGCCGGTGGCGGCACCTTGGCTAACGAGTTGTGCCAAAAGGGCATCAAGGTCGTTGTACTCGAGGCAGGAGCATTGCAATCGAGCGCATCGTTCATCAACGACGAATGGAAGTCATTCAGCCAGCTCGCCTGGCTGGACGTACGAACCACCTCCGGATCCTGGCGCGTAGCCAAGGACTTTGCCGGTCTGCCCTCATGGATCTGCAAGACCGTGGGCGGTACCACCACCCACTGGGCCGGGGCATCGCTACGCTTTCAGGAGCATGAGTTCCGCGTCAAGTCGGAGTACGGGGACATCAAGGGTGCCAACTTGCTGGACTGGCCCATCACCCTCAAGGATCTGGAGCCCTACTACGCCAAGGCCGAAAACAAGATGGGCGTGACACGCACCAACGGTATTCCCGGTCTGCCGGGCAACAACAACTTCAAGGTTATGCACGCAGGCGCTACGAAGCTGGGCTACAAGGAAGTGCATACCGGCAACATGGCCATCAATAGCCAGCCGCGTGACGGCCGTGGCCGCTGCTTGCAGCTGGGCTTTTGCTTCCAGGGGTGCAAGAGCGGAGCCAAGTGGTCCACGCTGTACACCGAAATCCCCAAGGCCGAGGCCACCGGTAATTTTGAAATCCGTCCGCAATCACATGTCTCCCGCATCGAACACAATGCCTCCGGCAAAGTGACTGGTGTCGTGTACTTCGACAAAGACGGCAAAGAGCAGCGTCAGAAGGCTCGCATCATCTGCGTGGCCGGTAACTCGATTGAAACACCGCGCCTGTTGCTGCTGTCAGCCTCCAATATGTTCAAGGACGGCCTAGCCAACTCATCCGGTCAGGTTGGACGCAATTACATGCGTCACATGACGGGTTCAGTCTACGCCGCTTTCAAGAATCCGGTGCACATGTACCGCGGCACCACCATGGCGGGTATCGTGCGCGACGAAGCAGGCAACAACCCGAAGCGCGGCTTTGTGGGCGGTTATGAGCTCGAAACACTCTCTTTGGGCATCCCGTTCATGGCAGCCTTCCTGAATCCCGGTGGTTGGGGTGCAGACTTCGCCTGGTGGATGGATCATTACACCAATCTGGCCGGCATGTGGCTGGTAGGCGAAGACATGCCGCGCGAAGGCAACCGCGTCACGCTAAACACCAACGTCAAAGATCAGTGGGGTAACTATGCGCCCAATGTGCACTACGATGACCACGACAATGATATTGCTATGCGCAACCATGCCTTCACTCAGGGCGAGCGCATTTACCAGGCAGCAGGCGCGATCAAAACCTTCCGCACACC
Source organism: Rhodoferax sp. (assembly GCA_043782015.1). Classification (GTDB taxonomy): domain Bacteria; phylum Pseudomonadota; class Gammaproteobacteria; order Burkholderiales; family Burkholderiaceae_C; genus Allorhodoferax. Next base: position 3,461 of record JAYWAV010000483.1, read on the forward strand.
GCCGTATCCATCTACCCACAACATGGGCACCAGCCGCATGAGCGCGCGCGCGCAGGACGGTGTGGTGAACAAATGGGGACAGACCCATGACATACCCAATCTGTTCATAAGTGACGGCAGCCAGTTCACCACGGGCGGCGCGGAAAACCCGACACTCACAATCGTGACGCTGGCGATCCGCCAAGCTGACTACATCGCCCAGCAGATGACTGAGCGTACCATCTGAGCCAACCTAATTGCCAACTGCCACCGGAGCGGACTATGTGTGAATACTTCGTTAAAGCCGACCCTATCCAATACGAGCAGCGCTCGCGAACGGTCCGCATTCGCAATGTGCTGACAAGCATCCGCCTAGAAAACATGGCCTGGGACATCCTGGCGGAAATGGCCGAAGACGAAGGCTGCACCACCAACGCCCTCATCGCCAAGTTCCACGACGAGGTCCTGGCCCACCGAGGCGAAGTGCCCAACTTCGCCTCGTTCCTGCGAGTCACCAGCATGCGCTACCTGCACCGTAGCCTGATGGCGTCGGAAAAGCGGATGGATGCAGTGCAGCAGGCGGGCGCCACCGTCACTGAGCTAAAACCCGTTACGCGAGTTGCGACACAAAATGCCGGCCCAAAGCCCTTCGTGGCGGTGGGCAGGTAGTTCAGCTGTCTATCGCACCGCCCCGGCGTGCACCTAGCAGGCCGGGGAGGTATTCTTTACTTTCTTTCAAGCAACTCTCTGCTATGCCATTCCTTACCGAAATCTACCCCGGTGTTAGCGAAACCGTGTCGAGCGCTACCCGTGGCTTTGTGTTCAATCACAGTATGTTGCGTGTCAAAGACCCTCAAATCGCACTGGATTTCTACACGCGTGTCATGGGGATGCGCTTGCTGCGCAAGCTAGACTTTCCCGAGATGAAGTTCTCACTGTACTTTTTGCACCGTGCCACCGATGATGACACCGTGCCGCATGACGCCGGTGATCGCACGGCCTACACTTTTAGTCAGCGCGGCATTCTGGAGTTGACCCACAACTGGGGCACCGAGTCTGATGCGAACTTCAAATACCACGATGGCAACGAGAAACCTCAGGGCTTTGGGCACATCTGTTTTTCCGTTCCGGACCTGGATGCCGCGGTGGCATGGTTTGATGAGAACAAGGTGACCTACGTCAAGCGCCCCGATCAGGGCAAGATGAAAGACGTGGCGTTTATCAAAGACCCCGATGGCTACTGGATTGAGATCGTTGAGCCCGCACGTCTGAAAGCCCTGGGATTGTGAAAATGCGCCTTTTTGAAATTGTCGTTTTTAGTTTTGCGGTATTGGCGTCTCATAGCAGCGAGGCCAGCGAAGCGCTTGCGCGTAAAAACGATTGCTTGGGCTGCCACGCGGTGTCCACGAAATTGGTAGGCCCCGCCTACAAGGACGTGGCTGCTAAGTATGCAGGTCAGCCCGATGCGGTGGCACAGCTGTCGCAAAGCATTCGCAACGGTGGTGTGGGCAAGTGGGGGGACTTACCCATGCCAGCCCATCCAAAGCTCTCGGAGGCGGATGCGAAAAAACTCGCATCTTGGGTGCTGAATCTGAAGTAAGCAGGTGGTATGCAGTTTTTACACACCATGGTCCGGGTCACTGATCTAGATGCCTCTCTACGCTTTTACCGCGACGCGCTGGGTCTTGACGTACTCAGCGTGCGCGACATACCGCAAGGCCGCTTCACGCTGGCCTTTCTGGCAGCGCCGGGTAACCAAAGCGCGCAGGTGGAACTGACATACAACTGGGATCCCGAAAACTACTCGGGTGGACGCAACTTTGGCCATCTGGCCTATGCGGTGGACGACATTTACGCCACCTGCGATCGCCTGCAAGCGCATGGCGTGATCATCGTTCGCCCGCCGCGCGACGGCTATATGGCCTTTGTGCGATCGCCCGACAATATTTCCATTGAACTGCTGCAGCGTGGCTCGCCCTTGCCTACAGCGCAACCTTGGGTTTCTATGCCCAATATCGGAACATGGTGAACGATAACGCGACGCCTTCGCTGGAATGGCCTGGCCACCATTCAGTAGCCCACTTGCCAGGCTCGCTGCCGATGGGCGGCGTAGTGCCCATGACGCCCATCCACGCGTTTGACAGCGCACCTGCGGAATTGGCGCTGCGCGATACACCCACACTGCAACCCACACGCCGCGACATTGATCTGGCTGGTCTGCTGGCTTTTGTAATCGACGAGGTGGTGACAGCGGCCGAGGCAGACGCCATCGTCGCCGCCACCGAGCAATTTGGCTACCGCGACGAAGCCCCTGGCATCTCTACACCACCAGGAATGCGCATGAACAAAACGGTGCACTGGGTGGCAGACCCGGATCTGACTGGCCCGATGTTTTCGCGCATTGCACACCTGTTGCCGACCGGCCTAGCGGGCGAGCCGCTGTTCCCGGCGTTCAGCCGACGCCTGAACATGTACCGCTACGACTCCAACGACGTGTTCAACCGCCATACCGACGGTAACTGGCCGGGCTACAGCCTGAGCGCCGACCGCAGCAGCATGAAGGAATGGAGCCCGGGTTTGCGCTCGTGCCTGACCATGCTGCTTTATCTCAACGGTCCGGCCGACGGTGTGGCGGGTGGCAGCACGCGCCTCTTTGGGCTCAACGGGGTGAGGATGGATGTGGCACCCGTCAAAGGATCGGCTCTATTTTTCCGGCACGGTTTTGGCGCCGACTCGGTGGTGCACGAGGGTTGTCGGGTTACTGGAAGCGTGTCCAAATACGTGGCCCGGATTAATGTAATGTACGGTTCCGAATAGACAGAGGCTCATATGGTTGTCGAACGCATTTGGACTGGCAATGCTTACCGCAACTACAACTACCTAGTCGCTTGCCCCGAAACCGGTGAAGCGCTCGCAATTGACCCATTGGACTCCGACAAATGCCTGCATCTTGCCAAAGTGCGCGGCTGGCAGATCACCCAGCTCCTCAACACACACGAGCACGCCGACCACACCGGCGGCAACGCTGCGGTGGTGGCCGCCACCGGTGCCAAGGTAATTGCGCACCATAAGGCTGGCGGGCGCATCGCAAACGTGGGCCGCGGCGTACAGGCCGGTGACATCATCAAGGTCGGCAAAACCGTGGAGCTGGAATGTCTGGACACGCCCGGCCACACGATGTGCCACATCTGCCTGCTGGCGCACACCGACCATCCCGCGCTGTTTTCTGGCGACACGCTGTTCAATGCCGGGGCGGGCAACACCCACAACGGCGGCAACACCGAGGTGCTGTTTGAAACCTTTGCCAAACAACTTGCCCGCCTGCCCGGCAACACCCAGCTATTTCCGGGGCACGATTACATCGAGACCAACCTGAAATTCACCCTCTCGCGCGAGCCCGGCAACGCGGCAGCGCATGAGATGCTCCAGGCCGTGACCGGCCGCGACGGTGACGCCTCGCCCATCGCCACACTGGCGCAGGAGAAGCTGCACAACACCTTCTTCCGGCTTGGCCAGCCGGAGCTTATTGCCAAATTACGGGAAAGCTTCCCTGATTTGCCGCAAAACCCTAATGCCAAAGACGTATTTGTGGCGCTGCGGACTCTGCGCAACGATTGGTAGTGTTCTATGCATGAGTTTTGCTAACCTTTACGACTCCGGACACGCCACACACACCATCTGGGGCCAGGTCTGCTGAAATTGAAAAGATGAAGTGAAAGTCGCAGACTCATGAGTCTCTGTCACGGTGGAGTTCAATCACCCGAACGACGCACCCGAGGTTGGACTAATTGGCAGCACTGACGTCGTCACTTTTACGGCTGAACGCTAAGGGCACGTTGGCGAAGGTCATGAATGGCCACTTAACGGCATTAGACTGGACCACCGGACAGCCGACAGTCGCGTAGACCTGGTTTCAGCCCAACGTGGTTGCCCCGTTTCACTGAATGCCCTCCACATAGCCGCCCGTCAGACTCTAAATGCCAGTGTCAGCCCTGGGCAAACAGATCGGCAAACTGTCTGACAGCTAAGTGCCTCTTGCGGACCGCCGAATCTAGATATCGTATGACCGCACCTCGTCATCACGCGGCGTCCAACACGCCGATTGAGCTTCGTCAGAGCGGTCGTTCATTCCCTACGTTGAGCGCGCTTGAATGACCACTGTCAGGGGACCATTTGATCAGTCGCTACACCCGCTTTGTCGTCGTAAACAGCCGATGTTGTAGCTAACCGAGGCGCAAATGTCGACTTTCTTGAGGACGTTATCTGGTTTTTGGTCGGCAAGCGCGCAACTTTCGAGATGTTGACTGCGCTTCAGATAGACGTTGCTTTTCTGGGCGTGATGCGGATTAAGTAAGAGTAATCATCAATGCGCTTGCGGACGCCACCAATCTCT
>JAYWAV010000484.1:0-2825 GCA_043782015.1 Rhodoferax sp.
CCGCTGTTGGTCGGTGCCGATGGGGTGTGGAGCCGAATACGCAGCAGCGTGGTGCAAGCCGGTCAACCCCGTGTCACCGGCCATCTGGCCTATCGGGCCATGGTGCCGCAGGCCAGTCTGCCGCCTGCTTTGCGTTCGGACGTGGTGACGGCCTGGATGGGGCCGCGCTTTCATGCGGTGCAATACCCGGTGCAGCGCGGCGAATGGCTCAACGTGGTGGTCATCGTACAAGGCCAGGTCTACGGCGACCCCAGCCAATGGGACCAGAGCGCCAACCCGGACGATCTGCTCGGTCGCATGCAAGGTGCAGTGCGCCCGCTGATGCATTTGGTGGAAGCGATTACGAACTGGCGTCTGTGGGCGCTGAGCGACCGCCCGCCGATGCAAAGCGCCGCAGAACATGCCAAGGGGCGCATTGCCCTGCTGGGTGACGCGGCGCATCCGATGCGGCCGTATCTGGCGCAAGGCGCTGGCATGGCCATCGAAGACGCCGCCGCACTGGCCCAGGCGCTGGCCGGGAACACGGATGTTCCTGCCGCCTTGCAGTGCTACGCGAATGTGCGCTGGCAGCGCAACGCCCGCGTGCAGGCGCGTGCCATCCGCAATGGCGAGATATTCCACCTGCAAGGCCTTATGGCGACCGGGCGCAATATGGCGCTCAAGCTGCTGGGCGCACGCTTGCTGGACGTGCCCTGGCTGTACCGGGGTGTGCCGGACTAGGTGGTTGTTCCGCATTGCATGTTCCCGCAAAGCCGCGTAACCTCATTCACTCTGCTTTGAAAGCCCAGCATGCCAAGTACCGACGCCGCCACCCCCGCCAAAGACCTGCGCAAATTTGTCCGCATCCCGTTCAATGCGGATGTTCAACTGCGGTTGGGCGACCGCACGCTCAAAGTACAACTGGTGGACATTGCGCTCAAGGGCGCGCTGGTGCAAGGCGATGCCGCGCAAACACTGGCCTTGAACGACACATGCCGCCTGCGCTTGCCGCTGGCCGACGATGGCGAAGGCCTGACGATGGCGGGCAAGATCGTCCATCTGGAGGCCCCGCTGATCGGTATTGAATGCCTGGACATTGATGTGGTCAGCCTGACCCGGCTGCGCCGATTGATTGAACTGAATTCTGGTGACTCGGCACTGATAGACCGTGACCTCACGCGATTGTTTGCAAAGGTTTGACGTCCGTCCGTTCGGGCTGGGCGCGTCGAAGCCCTTCGACAGGCTCAGGGTGAACGGGGTAGCCTGGTCAATAGCGCCAAAGGCTTTGCATGACGTGCGAAAAACGGACGGCAATTTCGTCTTGCGCAGCGTGGTTGCCATCGGCAATGACTTGCCGGCCCGCCACATACACATCCTTGAACGCAGGCTTGTCGCTGGCAAACAGCAGCGCATCCAGCGTGTGTGAACTAGGCACGCCAAGCAAACCTGGGCTTTGCGTATCCAGCACCAAGGCATCGGCCCGCGCGCCCACCGACAAGCCCCAGCTTGTCCGGCCCGCAGCGGGGCCGCCCGCGAACAGGGCCGCCCCAAACAACCGCTCTGCTGTACTGCCTGCGTGCTGCGCAGGGTTGGCGCTGACATTGCGGCGTTGCAGGTTCAGGCGCTGGCCGTACTCCAACCAGCGCAACTCTTCCGGCCATTGGCGGCAGACATGGCTGTCGGACCCTATCGCCATCGGCACACTCGCTTGCAACCAGCCAGGCAGGTCGGTCAGACCATCGCCGAGGTTGCCTTCGGTGCTGGGGCAGATGACGATGCCTGCCCCTTGGTCCGAAACGCCTTTGATTTCTGCCGCAGTGGCGTGCGTGGCGTGCACCAGTTGCCAGCGGACGTCGAGCAGGTTTTGCTGCACCAGCCACTCCAGCGGACGCTGGCCGGTATGGGCCAGGCAGTCATTGACTTCCTGCATCTGCTCGGCCACATGGATGTGGACGGGCATCTCCGCATCGCCGACTTCTGCCAGCAAAACACGAATGGATTCTGGCGACGCAGCGCGCAGCGAATGGATGGCGACGCCTGCGTTGGCGAGCGGGCGATTCGCGTTGGCCATGTCGCGCTGCAGGGTTGCAACAAACGCAGGCGTGCTGGCAAAGCGGCGTTGGTCCGGGCGCAACGTTGCCTGTGTGAAGCCCGCGCGTTCGTACAACACGGGGAGCAGTGTGAACCCCAAGCCAGCTTGCTGCGCGGCATCGGCCAGTGCCCAGGCCATCGTCGCCGGGTCCGCATACGGCGTACCGTCTTCCTGGTGGTGCAGGTAATGGAACTCGCAGACCTGCGTGTAGCCGCCTTGCAACATTTCGACATACAACTGCGCGGCAATCGCTTGCATCTGCGATGGTGTGACGCGCAAGGCAACGCCATACATGCGGTCGCGCCAGGACCAGAAATCATCGGTCTCGGAGGTGCGCCGCTCGGCGAGGCCCGCAAATGCGCGCTGAAATGCGTGGCTATGCGCGTTGACCATACCGGGCAGCACCGGGCCTGCCAATACGGTTGCGCTTTGGGGTGGGGTCGCGATATCGGCAGTGATCCGGCTCCAGTGCCCTTGCGCATCGACTTCCAGACACACGCCAGTTTGCCACCGACCTTGCACCCACGCATGCGGTGCCCAAAAAAGGGAACGCGTCATTGCGGGCGCCAATCGATCATCGTTTGCACCAGCGCCCGCAACACCGGCATCACGCGCGCGGAGCGGCAGGGGTCTAGCGCGAACGGCGGCTCTTCCGGCATATAGCAGCGCCAGCACATCTCCAGTTGCACCGCGTGCAGACCCAACGCGGGTTGGCCGCAGTGGCGCGTAATGTGGCCGCCCTTGAAGCGGCCGT
>JAYWAV010000485.1:0-7814 GCA_043782015.1 Rhodoferax sp.
CGACAGCTGTGGTTGAATCTGCGCAGTGCGCCGGTATTGAAAATCGCTCAGAAACGGCACGCTCACGTCAAGCGTGCGAAGCTGGTGCTGGCGCGCGCCCGATGGAAGGTTATCGGTGACGTGCGCCGACCCGAGCGCTACTGCGCTGCCAAGCGCTGCGGTTCCATGGTGCTCGATTTCGCGCTTGGCCAGCGGTGGCACTGCCAGCCACAGGAGCACCCACACCGCCAGCATGGCCCCCACCGCCCAGCCTAGGCGTGTCAACCAGAGGGTCGGTAGTGCAGGAGTAAAAGACATGGCGGATTATTAAGGAAAACATTGCCCTGCCATGCGGCGTGGCTACACTGGCTGGCATGAATACTTTACGCAGACTCAAACATTTATTTGGCTTTGCGACCATAGCTACCCTGTTGGCAGTCAGTGTCACCCGTTCAATTGCCCAGACGCCTGCCATCGCAGTTACAACTCCAGCACCCAGATTATTGGTCTTCATTGCGATTGATGGCCTGCCAATGCGCCAGGTCACCGGCTACCGAGACCAGTTGGCGCCCGATGGCTTTAACCGCTTTCTGCAACGCGGCGTCGCCTTCAACAACGCCTTTTATGGCCACGGCTACACGGTCACCGCTCCAGGCCACGCCACCATGCTCAGCGGCGCGTATCCGCACCGCAGCGGCATCATCGGCAACGAATGGCGCGACCCCAAGACGGGGAAATCGGTGTACTGCACGCAAGACGATGACCATAGCTATATCGGCAACAAGACCGCACCACTGTCGGGCACCAGCCCCAAGAACCTGCAAGCCGAAACCGTAGGCGATGTATTGCGCCGGGCAACGCCCGCCTCGAAGGTCATTGGCATTTCCAGCAAAGACCGCGGCGCGATACTGCCTGCTGGCCACTTGGGTACCGCCTACATGTACATGTCGGAAAGCGGACAGTACGCTTCAACCACCTATTACATGAAGGCGCACCCCGCTTGGGTGGATACCTTCAATGCGGCCAAACCTGCAGACGCCTATTTCAAGAAGACCTGGGCACCGCTGTTGCCTGAATCCGCGTACCAGCGCTCGGTGCCAGATGGTCAGACCTGGCAGCGGGTGGACGGCAACGCAAACCGCTTACCAGCAGTGATCGGCGAGGGCAGCGACGCACCGGGCGCGCGCTTTTACGGCAACCTGGTGGGCACGCCGTTCAGCGATGAACTGTCTCTTGCATTTGCCCGCGCTGCCATTGAGGGCGAAGCACTGGGCCAGGGGCCACAAACCGACATACTGTCCGTCAGCCTGTCCGCGCACGACTATGTCAACCACGCATTCGGACCCGAATCGCGCCTGTCGCACGACCATTTCCTGCACCTGGACCGCGCACTACAAACCTTTTTTTCCGATCTGGACCTGAGAATAGGCAAAGACAACTATGTCGCCGTGCTCACGGCAGACCATGGCTTTGCAGATACCCCAGAATGGACCCAATCACAGGGACGCAACGCGGGCCGACTGAATCCGGGTTCGGCCCTGTCAGTGGTGAACTCCGCACTTTCTGCCAAGTTTGGTGAAGCGAAATGGACACAGGGCCTGTCCAGCGCAGGCATTCTGCTGGACTCCAACGTTATGGCCGCCAAAGGGCTGGCCAGCGCAACCGTGGAAAACGAAGCCAAGGCGGTGCTGCTGCAAATCAAGGGCGTAGCCGACGTCTTCACCCGCGAACAACTGACCGGGGCCGACCCCACCACCACGCCCGTCCTCCGCGCCATGCGCAACGCCTGGTTTGCCGGTCGTTCCCCGCAGTTGGTTGTTTTGCTGGAACCGGGCTGGATTTTGTCTGGCAACAACACCGGAACCACCCACGGCTCACCCTACCCTTACGACACCCACGTGCCCATCTTGCTCTATGGCCCGCGCTGGGTCGGTGTCGGCCCGGTGCAGGAGCGCGTTGAAGTGGTAGACATTGCGCCCACGCTGTCACGCATCCTGAAGATTGCGCCGCCGGCGCAATCCGAGGGCAGGCGGCTGCCGCTGCCTGCCCCAGTGCGCTAACGCCTGCCACTAGCGACCGAACAGGCCCTTGAGCAAATTCACCGCTGCTGGCACATTGTTCAGCGGATTCTTGTCGGCAGGCTCCTTAGGGGCTTCCTTGCTTTGCTCTTCCTGCGGCATGTTTTGCGACGTGTCGCGGCTCGGCATGAGGTCCTGGCCCAGCATGGCCATGGTTTGCGACTTCACCCTCAGGCGCACCGACCATTCCTGATCCCACGGAATCTTCACATCGGTGGGGCGCGGTGGATGCACAAAGCCATGCTCGCCGCCGTACGCGACCATGCGCAGGAACGCACCGCCGCCGTCGCGCCCCTTGCTACGCACCGTGTCTGCTCTGGCGTCAAAGATGCCCTGCGGCACCGCGCATTTGTTGACGCTGGACGCCAGCAGCACCTTGTCTTTCACCCACTTGTCGATATTGGCGTTGGACAGGTAGTCGAACAAGCCAAAGCCGGAGTCCGGCTGCTCGCTGCTGGACCAAAAAATCATGTCTTCGCCCTGCACCGCCATGGCATTTAAAAAGTAGGCCTTGGCATTGGCTACCTGCGCCCACTCCAGCGCAATGCTGTCTTTCAGCCCGCCATGGCTTTGCAGTTCGATCGGCGGCATCACGTCCTGCGCGCTACTTAACGTGAACTTGAATGACTCCGGAACGCCGTCTCCGACAATCTGGTGGTCGCCCACCAGCGATGCACCCTTGGGCAGGCCGCGCTTGTCGCGCTCGTTGGGGAACACGTCATAGCCGGGCTTGACCTTGGCGCCGCGGTCCGGCGCATAGCGCCCACTGAACGCGTTGCCAAAGGCCTGCATCGAATCCGCTGTGAGCTTGCTCAAATCCAGAATGCGCGGCTGGCCGGCGCGCACCGCCGTGCTACAGCCCCAATAAAAGAGCAAGCGCCCTTTTGGGGGTTCATAGTCGTAGGTGCCCGAACTACCGGGCTTGCCCTCCGACACTCTTTCGGGATCGACTGGCAGCAGCGGCAGCTTGTCGCCCATCTTCATGCCCGAGGGAATCCGCTGCGCGGCCTCGGTGTTGGGCTTCAAGCCATTCCACAGCGCCACATCCACAATCCGCGGCGGCATGATGTGGAAGGTGCGCGCCATGCCGTAATACTCTTTGCCCGTGCTCTTGGCGTCGGACGACTTGCCCATCATCCCCATCAACCCGCCCATCAGATTGCCTACGCCGGGAATCTCGATCTCCGGCATGCCCGCCATGCCACCGGTGGACACGTCCATCCACAAAATGGTTTTGGGTGGATTCACCACCTGCGGCTTGGTCTGTGCGAAGGCAGTACTGACCAGCAGGGCAGTAACCAGACAAATCGGTGTGAGGGCAAGTTTCGAGAGCGCCATGGTGACTCCTTGGGTGTGCCCAAAACTATAGGGCAAGGAACCGGGACAGGCAAGCCTGACTCACAGAACATCGCTACACTGGCTCCTTTTCCACACAAGGGGCAGTTATGCGACGTAGTTGGGGTCTTGTTTTGGGAGGGCTGTTGTCCCTCAATCTGGGAGTGGCACTGGCCGATGAAGGCATGTGGACCTACAACCAGTTTCCTTCCGCCAAAGTAGGCGCGGCCTACGGTTTTGCACCCGGCGCAGACTGGCTCAAGCAGTTGCAATTGGCCAGCGTGCGCATTGCGGGTGGCTGCTCGGCTTCTGTGGTCTCGCCGGACGGTTTGGTCATGACCAACCACCACTGCGCCCGCGAGTGCATCCAGAACCTCTCTGGCATGCGCAAGAAGGATTTCAACAAAGACGGCTTCATCGCCCGCAAGATGGAGGAAGAGCCCCATTGCCCCGGCATGGAGATGAACCAACTCACTGCCATCACCGATGTGACCCAGGCTGTGCAGGACGCCACCAAAAACGTGCCGACTGACAAGTTCAACGAGGTGCAGAAGGCCACGATATCCGGCATTGAAAAAGAATGCGCCACCAGCAAGGAATGGCGTTGTGACGTGGTCACCCTGTTCCGCGGCGGCCAGTACAACCTGTACAAATACCGCCGTCTGCAAGACATCCGCCTGGTGTTTGCACCAGAAGACGCGATTGCCTTCTTTGGTGGCGATCCAGACAACTTCAACTTCCCGCGCTACGACCTCGATGTCAGCTTCCTGCGCATCTACGGCGCAGACGGCAAGCCCTGGAAGACGACCAACTACCTGCCCTTTGCCAAAACCGGCATCAAGGATGGCGAGCTGACCTTTGTGTCGGGCAACCCCGGTGGCACCAGCCGCGGCATGACGATTGCGCAAATGGAAGACCAGCGTGACCATGGCCTGCCTATCGCGCTGATGCGCCTGTCACAGGAACGCGGCTGGATCACCGAATACCAGAAGCGTGGCAAGGAAGAACTGCGCCACTCCAATGACGACTTGTTTGGCGTGGAAAACAGTCTGAAGGCCATCAAGGGTCAGCATGAGGCACTGGGCGATGGCGCTTTCTTTGGCCAGTTGCAAAAGAACGAGCGCGACTTCCGCGCCAAGGTAGTAGCCAACCCTGCGCTGTTTACCGAATACGGTGACGCCTGGGACAACATTGCCGCGATTACCAAAAAACGCAACGAAATGCGCAAGACTGCCAACGCACTCGGAAGCAATTTCGGCAGCACACTGGTTTCCATGGCGCGCAGCATCGTGCGCCATGCCGACGAGAAGACCAAGCCCAATGCAGATCGCCTGCGCGAATTTGCCGATGCACGCCTGCCCCAAATGGAGCAGGGCGTACTGTCTGATGCGCCGATTTACAAGGAATTTGAAATCGCCCACCTGAAGCATGGCCTGACCAGCTTCCGAGAAGATCTGAGCCCAGACCACCCACTGGTCAAGAAGCTGCTGGGCAACAAGAGCCCTGAGCAGGTGGCCAATGAACTGATCAAGGGTACGAAGCTGCAAGAGCTGAAGATGAACGCCAAGGGGGAGCCCACAGGCGGCCTGCGCAAGACGCTGTGGGACGCTGACAGCAAGACCATTGCTGCATCCAAAGACCCTCTGATCAAGTTTGTCGCCTCATACGACGCCGAAGTGCGCGCCATCCGCAAGAAATTGGAAGAAGAAGTGCAAGGCCCGCTGAAGAAGCAGGAAGAGCGCCTGGCCAAGGCCCGCTTTGCGGTCTACGGCACCGAGAACTATCCGGACGCCACCTTCACGCTGCGCCTGTCGTACGGCCGCGTGGTCGGCTGGAATGAGAACGGCACACCCGTCGCGCCGTTCACGGAAATCGGCGGCGCCTACACCCGCCACACCGGCGCAGAGCCTTTCGCCCTGCCCAAGAGCTGGATGGTTGCAAAAAACAAAGTCAACCTGAAGACCCCGTTCAACCTCGTCACCAACAACGACATCATCGGCGGCAACTCTGGCTCACCGATGGTGAACAAGAACGGTGAAGTGGTGGGCCTGGTGTTTGACGGCAATATCCACTCGCTGGGTGGCGAGTTTGGCTTTGACGAAAAGCTCAACCGCACCGTGGCCGTGCATTCGCAGGCGCTGCTGGAGGCGCTGGACAATGTCTACCCCGCGAAGCACATCGCCGCAGAGATTCGATCCGGGCAGAAGTAAACAAAAAGGGCGCTTCGGCGCCCTTTGTCATGGATGGACCATAACCATTGAAGGTACCGCATATGAAATCACGCCGTAGTTTTTTGATTGCCTCTCCACTGACTCTGATAGCTGCCACCGGCATGCAATCTTCCATGGCAGCAGATGGACCAGCCCCAACACCGGGAGCACCACCCACGTTCGGAACCATGGCTGCGGTGGGGCCGGAGGTGTCACCCGTTACGTTTGCGGAGGCCGAGAAACTGATGCAAGTCTCCATGACCGCGGTACACCGCGACATGGCAGCCAGCAGTTGGCGCACGTCGATGCCTGCGATGCTGGAGCGCCGCACTGGCCCGCGCAAGGTGCCGCTGGAAGCGTCCGTGCCCCCGGCTACCCAGTGGAACCCGGCCTTGCAAGGCGGCAAGCCCGGGCCGCTGCAGGACCGCTTTATCCGCAGTAAAGCCACGGCCACGCCCTTGCCGGCGAAAGATGTGGATATCGCTTTTGCACCGGTCAGCAAGCTGTCTCGCTGGATCGAAGCCAGGCAGCTGAGCTCGGAGAGGCTAACCCGCATTTATCTGGACCGCATCGAGCGGCTGGACCCGCAATTGCGCAGCGTGATCACCCTCACCCGTGACCATGCGCTCGTACAGGCCCGGCAAGCGGACAAGGAAATTGCAGCGGGCAAATACCGCGGGCCGCTGCACGGTATTCCGTATGGCGTGAAAGATCTGCTCGACACCAAGGGCATCGCTACCACCTGGGGCGCGGAGTTTTACAAAAACCGTATTCCAGCGCAAGACGCGGCGGTGGTGGCCAAGCTCAACCGCGCCGGCGCGGTGCTGATTGCCAAACTCAGCCTGGGCGCGCTGGCCTTGAACGACATCTGGTTTGGCGGACAAACCATGAATCCCTGGCTGTTGCAGGAGGGTGCATCCGGATCCAGTGCAGGCCCCGGTGCCGCCACCGCAGCGGGCCTGGTGGCTTTCTCGATTGGCAGTGAAACCGGTGGCAGTATCGTGAGCCCGGCCATGCGCTGTGGCGTGACCGGCTTGCGGCCCACCTTTGGCCGCGTGGCCCGCACGGGCGCGATGACCCTGTGCTGGTCGCTGGACAAATTGGGACCGATGACCCGCACCGTCGAAGACGCGATGCTGGTACTGCAAGCCATCACCGGCCCCGATGCGGGCGATGTGGGCAGCGTGCCATCCCACCTGGAATTTGAAGCCGGGCGCCCGGTCAAAGGTTTGAAGGTGGGCTATATCAACGCGTGGATGAAAGAAGAACCCGCCACCGATGTGGACCGCGCTGCGCTGGCGCAATTGCGTGCTTTGGGTATGGTGCCAACGCCTGTGCAATTGCCCGATTGGCCCTACCAGTCGCTCAACACCATCCTGTTTGCCGAAGGCGCGGCGGCCTTTGAAGACATCATGCTGGACGGCCGTGCCAACGACTTGAAGGTACAGGTTCCGGATGCCTGGCCCAACCTGCTGCGCCAGGCGCGCTTTTTGTCTGCCGTGGACTTTGTACAAGCAGACCGCCTGCGCCGCAAAGTGGCCATCGAAATGGCCAAAATCTTCAGTCAGGTTGACGTGATGCTGGTGCCCTCATTGCGGGATGAAATGCTCACCATCTCCAACCACACTGGGCACCCGTCGCTGACCCTGCGCACAGGGTCGGTCGAAGTATCGGAAGGGCGAAGCGACTGGGCACCGGACCCGGCCAATCCGCTCCCCAAATTTGCACCCCCGCGCAAAGTGCCTCACGGCGTTACTTTGATCGGACGCTTGTTTGATGAGGGAACACTGGCGGGTGTCGGCATGGCCCTGGAAAAGGCCGCAGGCGTTGCGACGGAGCGCCCACCAGGGTTCGCCTGAGCTACAGCGCGCTGGACCCATCGGCTGCTGTCTCAGCGTTCACTTTCAGCGGGGCATCAACGCGCTGCAACTCCAGCACTGTTCAAAGCCGCCCTCGACCAGCTCGCCGCACAGGCACAGCCAGCGGCGCTGCGGGACATGCTGCAGGTGGTACAGCAGCTCCCGCGCCCTGATTTCCTGATGTGGCTGATGGATCCAGACCTCTGGCAGGCATTGGTCCGGGGGCAGTTCTCCGGCCGCGCTTCCCAGATACTGCCGCTGGACACTGGCTTCGATGCCTTCCGCCTTGAGCGCGTCGACCCACAATGTGGCTATGGGCAGATTGGGGGCTTGCGCAAGGCGGAGCATGACGC
>JAYWAV010000486.1:0-2808 GCA_043782015.1 Rhodoferax sp.
GCCATGGAAAGCACCGCCAAATGCGATAACGCCAGCGCGCTTGGTATGTGAGCGCGCGATCTTGATCGCATTCTCCACGGCCTCCGCGCCGGTAGAGAAGAACGCCGACTTCACGGGCCCTGCGATTGGCGCAATCGCGTTGATGCGCTCAGCCAGCGACACGTACTCTGCGTAAGGAACGACTTGATAACAGGTATGCGTAAAGCGCTGCAACTGGGCTGCTATCGCAGCCTGCACCTTGGGATGCACGTGGCCGGTGTTCAGCACCGCGATACCGCCTGCAAAGTCAATAAAGCGACGACCTTCAATGTCCCACAGCTCGGAGTTCTTCGCATGATCGATGAAGAAATCACCAAACACGGCGACGCCACGCGGGGTGGCAGCCAGGCGGCGGGCGTGCCATTCGGCGTTAGTGCCAGCGCTGGCACCGGTGGCTTGTGCGGTGGGTTTCAAGATTGCGTTCATGGTGTCTTCCTCAAAAAGGCTCGTGGCCAGGTTCAGTGTTTAAGTATGGTCGTGTCAGACCGGAGAATCAATACGGATCCAGGTGGTCTTGGTTTCTGTGTATTTGTCAAAGGCGTGCAGGGATTTATCGCGCCCCACCCCGCTTTGTTTGTAGCCGCCAAACGGCACGGTGATGTCGTCTTCGTCGTACTGGTTGACATGCACCGTGCCAGCACGCAGCGCGCGGGCGACGCCGTGGGCCTTGTTCAGGTCACTGGTCCAGACGCCGGCCTGCAGTCCATAGACGCTGGCGTTGGCTTGCTTCACCACCTCGGCCGTGTCCGTGAACGACAGCACGGACAACACAGGCCCAAAAATCTCTTCCCGGCAAATGGTCATGTCAGGCGTTACGCCGTCGAAGATCGTGGGCTGCACGTAGCATCCACCCGTCTCGGCCAGCGCCTGCTCGCCGCCAGCCAATATCTTGGCGCCTTCGGACTTGCCGCTTTCGATGTAACGCAAGACGGTGTTCATCTGTACCTTGTCAACCAGTGCGCCCATCACGGTCGTGGGCAAGGTCGGGTTGGCGGGTGCATAACCGGGAACCAGCTTGAGCGCCTTTTCCAGAAAGCGCTCTTTGATACTGGCTTCGACAAACAGGCGAGAAGGTGCGTTGCAACTTTCGCCCTGGTTGAAGAAGATGCTGCCCACCGCGGCTTCGACCGCCTTGTCCAGGTTCGGACAATCGGCAAACACGATGTTGGGCGACTTGCCGCCCAGCTCAGTCCAGGCGCGCTTGAGGTTGCTTTGCCCAGCCATCACATGGATTTGCTTGCCCACGCGGGTGGAGCCGGTGAATGCGATGCAATCCACATCCATATGCAAGGCGAGCGGCGAGCCGGCTTCCGGGCCAAAGCCAGTGACAACGTTGAACACGCCTTCTGGAATACCTGCTTCCAGCGCCAGATCAGCAAAGCGCAAAGCGGTCAGTGGTGATTTTTCGCTGGGCTTGAGGACCACGGAGTTGCCGGCAGCCAGTGCCGGCGCAATTTTCCAGCTCGCCATGATCATCGGGTAGTTCCACGGCACGATGACACCGACGACACCGACTGGCTCGCGCGTGATCAGCGCCAGCGCGGTGCTGGGAGTGGGTGCAATCTCGTCGTACACCTTGTCGACCGCTTCGCCATACCAGCGCAGACAATTCGCGGCGCTATTGACGTCCACCGACTTGGCATATTGCACGGGCTTGCCCATATCCAGCGTTTCGGTCATCGCCAGCTCGTCGGCATGTGCCAGCACCAGATCGGCAAAGCGGATCATGATGCGCTTGCGCGCAGCAGGCGCCATGCCAGACCAGCGCCGGTCTTCAAAGGCCTGGCGTGCGGCGAGTACGGCGGCATTGATGTCGGCTTCGCCGCAACGCGCGACCTGGGTCAGTACCCGTCCGTCCACTGGAGAAATGCAGTCGAACAGTTGCCCATCATGTGCGGCAACGCGTTTGCCATTGATCAACGCGCGGCCGTCGAATGTCAGCGCACTGGAGGGAGTAGACATATCGGTTTCTCTTGTTCAGGTGAATGCCATGTATGAACTGGACGCATCAAGGCATTCGAAATTGGCACTATTCGGACCTACAAAGTACAAACGGGGACGGCATTGCTGCCGACCCCGTTTTGCGGTATTTTCTTCAGCGGACCTAAAACGACAGCACAACAGAAGTAGCAATGGTGGTTTGTGTTTTGGTATTTTTGCCGTCAGCATCTACAAAATTGTAGCCACTGGACTGATCCAAACGCACCTCCGTTTTCCACTGGGTGTTGGCATTGAGGGTGTAGTTGGTACCTAACGAAATGCGTGTCAGATTCGCGCCCACTGCGTTGCCACCACCGTCCAGTGCAATGGTCCCGTCACTGTTGAGTTCAGGTCCGGTGCCGGTACCGAGCAGCGCCGGATTGCCGTTGGCATCCAGTGCGTTCTGATTGTTCTGGTAGTTGAAGGCGTAAGTACCGCCTCCATTCTTGCGGTTATCCAGGTAATCGGCGCGGGCCAGCAATTGCAGTCGTGGTGTCAGCTTGTAAGCCATCAAGCCCGACAGACCCGCCCACTGCGCATCACCGCTGTAGGCCGCGTTGTCCATCTGTCCATAAATCAGGTGCCCGTTGAACGCCCAATCGCCGCGGACATAACCGCCGTCCAAAGAATACACCTGGAAGTTGCGTGAGTTGCCACCGATGGCGCCGGAAAAACCAATGCTGCGGTATTCATCCACCGCCCAGTCCGTGCGAAAGGTCAGGCCCACGGAGCGCTTTTGTGCTGCTCCGGTGCCGTTACCACCATCATCGGTGGCACCATCAATATTTC
>JAYWAV010000487.1:0-2808 GCA_043782015.1 Rhodoferax sp.
CGCAAACGCCATCATCACATCGCGGTTGCTGCCGTCGGAAAACGCGCGTGCTGCGCCAAGCCAGATGGCCTGACCTTTGACACACGAAAAAATCTCCCACCAAAGAAGTGCCTCTGGTTCAGCAGTCAGTCCGCTGGCCGACTCCCAGATGGCAATGGCATCGGCCCGCTCTGCAATGCCGCCCACGCGATCATCGCGGCTGAAGCACCAGCTGCGGTTGATGCTCCAGGCCAGGTCTTCCAGCGGATCCCCCACATGTGCCATTTCCCAATCGAGCACAGCGCGGATATTGCCGTCCGGTGCGACCAGCAAGTTGCCGATCCGGTAGTCGCCATGCACGATGCACAGGCGTTGCGCCTGGGCCGGTGGATGGGCGCGCAGCCAGCGAATGGCGGCTTCGGTGATGGGTTGGGGCTCCTGTGCGTGCTGGTGCACCAAGGCTGCCCAATGCCCAAGTTCAATGCGCCAGGTTGTGTCGGCTTGTACGGTGTTGGTTGCGTCAGATATTTTTGACGGATCGGCCCGTGCAATGTCGCCCAGAATCCTCCATGTTTGCCTTGCGATTCGCGCGTGATGTTGCAGGTACGGTGCCGCCATCAGCTTGGCCGGCGAGGCTTCACAGCCGGTGATCGCCTGCATCACAAAGAAGGGGCTTCCGAGGTATTCCACGTCTTCTTCAAGCCACCATGTTTTCGGCACTGGGACCGCTGTGCCCTCAAACGCGCGGTAGGCAGCAAACTCGCGCCTGCGTTCCGTGTCGATCAGGCTGGTCGCGGGGTCACGCCGCAAGATCAGGTCATGGGTTGACTCTTGCCCTCCGGCAGAGGCGAGCAGTTGAAAACTCCAGGTTTCACGCGAGGCGCCGCCAAAGATGCGTTGCAGGTTCTGCACACGCAGAAGCCCGCCGTCCGGCCACCTTTCCCGGCAGTAGGTTTCCAGCCGGTTGTGAAGCGAATCAACGGGCGCCATCAAGCCTCGCTTTGAAACCGGAAGGAGCATGTGGCCCGATGCAGAGTTGCTCGAGAACGCCAATACCTGAACGCTCACCGTCGGTGCAGCGAACGAGTTGCTGGATGTGCAGGTTCTCGGGGGCGAGTGGATCAAGTTCGTCAATTCGCCAGCGCCCGGCACCGCAAGCCTCTTCGCCGTGCCAGTTGCCATGTTTCCAGACGGGGTGGTTGTAACCTGCACCCTTCATTTGGAAGCGCAGCAAGGGTTCCAACTGGATCACACGCAATGAGCCGTCAGATTGCAGCAGCTTGAGGGTGCCGTTCAAGGCGCGGCGCGTTCCCGTCGCAATGACTTCCCGGTGCGATGCCCCGTTGAAGAGGCGCACGTCGCCTGTATCAATGCAGGAAAACGAATCTGCGCTGGCATGCAAGGCAATGGACTTGGCCTCTGCATGCAGCGCGTGACCCGCAAAGTTTTCAAAAAACACAGCCACTGTGGCTTCGTCTTGCCAGAACAATGGCGCCCACATGAAGAAAATTTCGCGCGGCGGTTCGGGTGCCCCGCCTTCCGCTTCACCGATTGCCCGCCGTCCCCAGGAGCGGTCGCGAATGCCATGCACTTGGGCCGGGTCCAGGGCGATGCGCTCTCCGTCCAGCCGAAGTTCGCCCTCCCAGCAGCCGAATTGGGTGAAGCGGGTGACGTCCATCTGGGTGGCGTGGCCACGGCGCAGCATTTGCCGGTCTTCTTCCAGGCATGCCGAACGCCCACGGTAGATCAGATCACCCTCAAGACCGCTTTCATTGGGCGAAATCACCACGCGCAGGGCCCTCATGGGTTCGATGACCTCGATCCGGATCGGGCCAACCTGCGTGTCTTCGCGCGAAGCCGGGTGGGCACGACGCGAGGCGAAGCACGAAACCTGCTCGCCCCCGCGCACCAGGCTGAAAGCGGCGTCCATGACCTGGCGGTTGGGATACAGCCCCAAGCCCATGCCAAACTGGAAGGAGGCGTCGCCGGGAAAACCGCTGAGCCAGTAACGGTCATAGAAGTTGCGATCCATCGACACCGGATGCGCCAGTGGCTCCGGTGTTTGATGAATCAGGTATTCGTCGAATCGTGTCAGCATGGAAGGGTCTTCAATCGTATGTAAATTCAGGCGTCAAACCGGGCCGTGGCCAGCCCGAGGTAAAGGCACACGGTGCGGGCCAGCTCGCGTTCCAGTTGCCGGCCTCCCAGAAAAAGCGGACCGGGGTCATGCAGAACAGCATTGATGCAGGTGCCGTAAACCATTTGCATCGCAAAGCGAATCCTCGCGGTGCGCTGGCGGGGTGGCATGTCAACCAGCAGCGGGCGAAGCGCCTGCACTGCGAGCTCGACGGTCACTTGCCCCGCTCGCCTGATGGGTGTCCAGCTTGATGGCTGCGTGGAAGCGTGTTTAAGCGCTGCACGCAGAAAGCCGGCGTCCATTTTCATCAGTCGCACGATCATTGCGCAGACTCTGGCCACGGTCTGAGGACCGGACATGGCACTCAAGCTTGCAGGCGTTAGCGCGCGATGGCTGGCCGCAACCCATTCAGACGTAACCTGCTCCTGGAGCACCGCAAAGAATGCCTCCTTGTCATGGAAGCGGCCATAAAAGGAGCCAACCGACAAGCCATTGGCCGCTGCGATTTCGGAAATGGACAGCGCATCGAAGTCTTTTTCGGCCAGCAGGCGACGCGCTGTGGCCAGAAAGGCGTCGTGTGTGGCCCGTGCGCCGGCCCGAACCGGGCGCAAAGAAGAGCGGGCGCTGCGCTGTTCCGTGCTGGGGATTTCCATGTTGACGTATTTTCGAATTCGAATTACTGTTCGAAAATA
>JAYWAV010000488.1:0-2793 GCA_043782015.1 Rhodoferax sp.
CGGTCTTTTAACCAGGCCCAAGCGATCACCGCGCCGAACAGCGGCACGGTCGCGTTCAGGATGGACGACAGACCGGTGGTGATGGACAGCAGCGCGTAGGAGTAGCAGGCGAAGGGAATGGCTGAATTCAGCAC
This sequence comes from Rhodoferax sp., assembly GCA_043782015.1. Taxonomy (GTDB): domain Bacteria; phylum Pseudomonadota; class Gammaproteobacteria; order Burkholderiales; family Burkholderiaceae_C; genus Allorhodoferax. Next base: position 135 of record JAYWAV010000488.1, read on the forward strand.
GCCGACCACCAGCGTCAACTTCCAGTGCTGCAAGAGCGACGCGCCCAAGCCTTTGTAAAGCACGATGGGCAGCAAGAACAGCGCGGCGATTGCCACGCGCAGACCCGCCGTGGGCAGCGCTCCAAACTCGATGGCACCCATGCGGATGAACATGAACGATGCGCCCCAGATGGCGGCCAGCATCAAAAAGTCCGCAAACCAGGCTGGGCGTGCGGATGAAGAGGCAACAGTCACAAATATCCTTCCAAAGTGAGCAAAGCCACTTTGCGATCAAGCCCACCGGCATAGCCGGTGAGCGAGCCATTGGTGCCGATCACACGGTGGCAGGGAACGACGATGCTAAACGGATTGCGGCCCACCGCCGCGCCGACTGCACGCACCGCACTGGGCTTGCCAATGCGCTGACCCACGGTGCCATAGCTGACCGTCTCGCCCGGCGGGATGGTCAGCAAGCTGTGCCACACGCTTTGCTGGAAAGCGGTGCCGCAAGTCAGATCCAGTGGCAGATCAAAGTGCTTGCGCTTGCCAGCGAAGTATTCCAGCAGTTGCTTGGCGGCTGTGTCCATCAATGTATTTCTTTTGACCAGAGTCCAGGATTGCATATCTGGTGGCGAATGCGCCTGGCCGTCAAACCAAATGCCAACCAGCGCGTCGTCGTGTGTGGCGAGAGTGATCTTGCCGAGCGGACTTTGCATCTCGCTGCGAACCAGGGGGCGATTGAGTTTATGTATCAAAATGGGCTCCAGAGCTTGTGGGGTTTGCGTAAGCAGCTATCAATATGATAGCTACAGAGACAAAGATTGCCAGGCGCGAACGACCGCATAGCTGCGCCATGGGCGCCATGTCTGCGACGCGCGTTCAGCTGCTTGCGCGGGATTCTTATGGGTTTGGACATCCAGCGCTTTGTGCAGCGCCACATCGCCGCTGGGAAAGGCGTCGGGCCAGCGCAACGCGCGCATGGCAATGTAGTGGGCGGTCCACGGACCAATGCCGGGCAGGGCTTGCAGCGCGGCCATCGTGTCGGCCACAGGCGCGCCGGGGTGCAACGGGAGACCATCGTTCACTGCGCGTGCCAGCGCCTGAATCGCCGCCTGACGTTGGCGCACGATGCCCAGTTGGCCCAATACTTCCGGCGACACAGTTGCCAAGGTATTGGCTGTGGGAAATGTATGGGTCAGTGCGGGCCAGTGTGTGTCGATGGAGGTGCCCAGCGTCTGTACCAGCCGCGTGGTCAGCGTGCGCGCGGCCTGCACCGTGATTTGCTGGCCCAGGATGGCGCGCACGCCCAACTCAAAGCCATCCAGCGTGCCCGGCACGCGCAAGCCCGCGCGGTCGGGGAAACTGCTGCCCAGCACGGCTTCAATCGCCTGCGGGTCGGCATCCAGATCCAGCAGCGCACGCAAGCGGGCCAGCAGCGCAGGGAGCACCGGGGTCAGCGTTTCGCTGATCTCGAACACCACATGCAGGCGCTCCGGCGCAAAGCGCAAGCTGACCCAGCCGCGCAGCGTCTGGCCTTCGTGCGCCCACTCCAGCGTTCTGGCGTAGTGGCTTGCATCCACATCCGCCATCTCGACGCCGCCAAGAGTGCGTTTCGCAAAGAATCCCAGCATTGCAGCGATGTCATACGGTGGCCGGTAGGAGGCCCGCAACGACAGGCTGGCATGCGTTGCTGGAGTCGTTACGCCCTCTGCCTTACGCAGATCACGCGGCTGCAGGCGGTAGTGCTCCACAAACGCCGCATTGAAGCGCCGCACGCTGGCGAAACCACTGAGGAAGGCCACTTGGGTCACGGGCAGGCGTGTATCGGTCAGCAACTGTTTGGCAGTCAGCAGCCGACGGGTCTGCAAATACTGCAGCGGTGACACGCCCCAATGCGCTTCAAAAATGCGGCGCACATGGCGCTCGCTGACCCCCAGTTTGTCGGCCAAAGCAGTCATCGATACCGGGCCTTCGCTCCATTGGTGCGGCGCATCCAGCAACTGCGCGGCCTGGCGCGCAAGGATGCCCGATGCGTCCTGGCTGGACCATGCCGGGGCCAGCGTGAGCCCCGTATTTGCCGGGGCCAACTCGGGGCGGCAGCGCATGCAAGGGCGGAAACCGGCGTTTTCGGCCTGGGCCGCCAGCAGGAAAAATTTGCAGTTCTCGCGCTTGGGCGTACGCACCCGGCAGACCGGGCGGCAGTACACGCCGGTCGACGTCACACCTGTAAAGAAGTGGCCGTCAAAGCGCGCATCATGGGCTTTGAGTGCCAGGTAGCAGGCGTCGTCAGTAGGGGGCGAGATGGAGGAGACCATGGGGACGATGATACGGATACCGTACAGTGGAATGCGCCATTTTCGGACATGATGTGCAGTTGCCGCATTGCGCCCTGCATTGGTTCCTGCCGGTGTGGGGAGTGCCGGGAGGCCTCATGGTGTGCCTAAGGCCACACAAATCGGCTTTCCGGCACTCCCCACACCGGCGAGAAGAGGCAACGTGTAGCGGCAACTGATAGCTACCACTTGACCGAGGAGGGGGACTGTGTGGGGCCGATTTGTGTGGCCTTAGGCACACCATGAGGTCCCGCACAGTCCCCTTCCTCGGTGCGCCAAGCAACGAAGTTTGGACTGCCCGGCGCCTACAATGCCAGCCGGAACCGGAGACCCCATGCAAGTAGCCA
>JAYWAV010000489.1:0-7703 GCA_043782015.1 Rhodoferax sp.
CGCGCGAACGCGCAACCCTGCATGAGTTGCTGGATGAATTGCTGAACGAGTCAACGCCCATACTTTCGCTGGAGAACCTTTCATGACAGCCACAACCAACCTCGCCGCCTGGACACGCGCCAACGAACCGCGTCTCACGTCGCTCTCGCACGGCGGGGGTTGCGGCTGCAAGATTGCGCCGGGTGTGCTGTCGGAAATCCTTAAGAGCACCACCGCCATGCCGGTACCGCCCGAGCTGATGGTGGGCATCGAAACGGCGGACGACGCGGCGGTGTACCGCCTCAACGACGAACAGGCGCTGATAGCCACCACCGATTTCTTCATGCCCATCGTTGACGACCCGTATGACTTCGGACGCATCGCCGCGACCAATTCCATCAGCGATGTATACGCCATGGGCGGACGCCCGATCATGGCGCTGGCGCTGGTGGGCATGCCCATCAACGTGCTGAGCACCGAAACCATCGGGCGCATTCTGGAAGGCGGTGCCGACGTCTGCCGTGCCGCGGGCATTCCGATCGCCGGTGGCCACACCATTGATTCGGTCGAGCCGATCTACGGTCTGGTAGCCCTCGGCCTGGTGCACCCCAAAAGGGTCAAGCGCAACGCCGACGCACAGCCCGGCGACGTGTTGGTGCTGAGCAAACCCATCGGCGTTGGCATCCTGTCGGCCGCGCTCAAAAAAGAGCAGCTCAGCGCCGAGGGCTATGCGCAGATGATTGCAGTGACGACCCAGCTCAACACGCCGGGGCCGGAGCTGGCCGCGCTGGACGGCGTGCATGCCCTGACCGACATCACTGGCTTCGGCCTGGCCGGCCACACGCTGGAGCTTGCGCGCGGTGCATGCTGCGATGTGGAGCTGGACTGGTCCGCCGTGCCTCTCCTGCCGGGCGTGGCCGGGCTTGCAGCGCAGGGCATGGTCACAGGGGCATCAGAGCGTAACTGGGCCGGCTACGGCCACGACGTGCAATTGGGTGCGGGCTTGACAGAGGTAGACAAGGCGCTGGCCACTGATCCGCAAACCAGCGGTGGCCTGTTGGTTTCGTGTGCGCCGGATGCCGTTCCCCGCATCATGGACATTCTGCAGCGCCACGGGTTTGGAGACGCAGCGGTCATCGGCCGCGTTGGCGGCAGGCAAGCTAGCGGCCGGCTGCGGATCGGCGCGTAAGCCGCGACTCTAGCCACTCGAACCCGGCTTCACACAGTAGCGCCAGGGCGGCGGCAGGCAGCGCACCGGCCAGCATGAGCGACTGGTCGTTAAGCGCCAGGCCCGTGACGATACGTTCACCGAAACCACCGGCACCGACAAACGCAGCAATGGTTGCGGTACCCACCGCAATGCTGGTGGCGGTGCGGATACCGGCAACGATGGATGGCAGGGCCAGCGGCACGTCCACCAGACGCAACTGCAGCCAGGGCGACAGGCCGAGCGCCATCCCTGCCATGCGCATTCCCTGCGGTACCCCGGCCAGACCGGTACAGGTGTTGCGCATAATGGGTAGCAAGGCGTAGAGCGTAAGCGCTGTCAACGCGGGCCACCAGCCGATGGTGCCGAACACCGCAATCAAAATTGCCAGCAACGCCAATGCCGGCACCGTCTGCAGCACGCCGCACACGCCCAGAACCAGCCTGCGCGCGCGCTCGTGGGGCGATACGACCACTGCCAGTGGAACACCCGCCAACACCGCCAGACCGACAGCGCTGAGCACCAGGGCGAGATGCTGCACTGCCAGACGCGCGAGGTCGGGCCCGATCAGGCGGCTCCAGAACCCGCCCGGGCTGCCGGGCGCGGTTGCATCGTTCTCGCGCCCGGCCAGAAACTGCTTGGCAATCGCATCAAACCCCATGCCCTGCAACTCGGCCTGGGCGTTCATCGCAATCATGGTGCTTTCGTTAATGCGTCCGGCCAAACCCTGCATGGCCTTCCAGGCTGCCGGAAAACGCTGCGGCACATCCAGCCGGTAAAGCACCACCGCGTCGTAGCGCGGGAAGTAGCCGGCATCATCAGTGAGCACGCGCAGGCCCAGGTGGCCGATCTTGGCGTCCGTCGTGTAGATGTCAATCACATCAACCTGGCCCGCACCAACGGCGTCGTAGGCCAGGCCGTGGTCCAAACCCTGGGGTCGCTGTGCCAGCCCATACCGCCTTGCCAGACCGGCCCAGCCATCCTGTCGCCCGATGAACTCGTTGCTCAGACCCAGGCGCAATTGCGGATGCTTCGCAAGGTCTGACAGACTGCGTACGCCCAGCGATTCCGCGCGCGCCTCTGTCATGGCCAGCGCATAGCCGTCATTGAAACCCAGAAGAATGTCTACACCCAGGCCCAGCGGAGTCAGACCGGCGCGCATGGCTGGCAACGAAGTTGCGGCCGGATCCTTGAGAATTTCCTGCGCGATGGTGCCTGCGTACTCGGGGTACAGGTCAATGTCACCAGCCCGCAGCGCTGCATAGACAATGGCCGTGTTGCCGAGGCCTGCCTTCACCTCGACCGGCGCATGCGGCGCGGCAGTCTGCGCCAGCACCTGGGCCAGCACGTAGGCCTCGGTAAAGCGCTTGGAGCCAATACGCAGGGCATCCGGCTTGCTCCAAGCCATCTGTGCGCACAGTGCCAGCGCCGTCAGACACACCAGGCGGCGCACCCACACTACGGCATCAGCCATGGGAAATCCGCAAACGGTTGCGCAGTGCCTCGGCGGCGATCTCCAGCCCGTGAAGGAGAAACATCGCCCAGATGATCATGTCCAAGTGTTCCTTCACCCAGGGAAAGTTTCCGAAGGAGTAGCCGAAGGTGATGTTGTGCATTACTCAGAGTGTGCCACCGAACACGTCAAAAGAACGTAAATTGGTGGATGCACAACATTGCTGAAGACCGCAATCTGCGACGATAGATTGGGCACAGAAAGCACAAAGCCCGAACCGATTGGGGCTCAAGCATTGTCGCACCCGTTTGATCACAGCACTGTTTGCGCTGATCAGCCTGCTGCTCATGCAGTCGGCGGTGGCGAATTACGCTTGTCCATCGAGCGTTTTCGGTGGCACCGAGCGCGCCACGACGGCCCATGCCGGTATGCCTTGTTCAGAGTCCATGTCGATGGGCTTGGATGAGGTGCAACCAGGTTTGTGCCATGGTCACTGTCAGGCTGACAAGCAGTCGCTGGATAAACACGAATTGCCGGCGTCAGCGACACTTGGCGCCATGCCTGCCGCGTCGAGATGATTCATACGAAAGTCCGCGTTGTTTCGAGATGTGACATCAGCAGTGCCCACGCAGTGGACCCGGATTCATCCCAGCCGCAGTTGGAATACGCTGCGAAGCTTGGACGCCTCAAAGTCCGTTCGCCCCTCATCTGGACAACATAAGACGTAAATGCCAGCCGCCCTTGCGGCCAAACAGACAGGCCTTTGCCTGCGAGGTTGTCATCTAAAACGACCCATTGCTCTTTGTGCTCGGGATGCAAATGAAGCCACGCTTCGATATCGCGTGACTTAATTTCCCCCGCAGGTACTTGTGTTGTCTCCCAGCGGTCATGCAAGGTAGTGGCTATATATTGAAGGCCAGCTTGGGTCAATACTCAGACCATAGTGGGCCTGTCTAAAAATTTCCCTACCTGGTTGTCAAACAATGAATGGGATGAAACTCGCCATCCAGTGCTCGCAAATGGGCAACCGCACTGCGGTCAAATAACAGTGCGGGCTGGGATGGTCACGTAGCAGCGTGCTCGGGTCTTGTCCAATCCCCTGGATGACTGGCAGCAAATCCCTTTGGCCATTGGTGGGCCGCAACGAAATGACAGTCTCGAGACCCAAGAGCAGCAGTGGGCGGGTAGGGTGCATGGACTCGGCTACTTTGGCAGGGTCTCGTCCAGCAGTGGGATGAACGCACCCATAGCCACCTGTGCTGAGTCCAGCATGCCGTAGTGCACCTGGACCAGCAAACACAGGCGCCCATCCGTGAAGAAGGGATCGCCGCCACCGTTCTTACCCCGGTGTTCTTTCTGGAAATCAGGCATCCATTGCGCCACGGTCTTTTCACCAGCGGTCCAGTCCACGATGAGTGTGTCACGCTCGCGGTCGACGTCGGCATCGATGTGGTGCGTAACTTGTCCAGTACGGTGGCTAAACCCTGCGTTGCTGTCAAATGTCGCCGCACCCAGCCAAAGGGGCCGCCCGAGTGCGTCTGCTTCGTCCGATTGCCAGAACCTGACGTGATGGCGCTTGCTTGGGTCTGGCCCAAAGGGTTTCTCAAATGCCAGATCCTGGCGCATGCCATTCAAAAAGAGATCACTGACCGGTGCACTGGTGTACGCGCGGTGGGCTAGGGAGTCCAACACTATTCTGGTCGAACTGGCCCAGGTAATGGGGTCAGCCGGCGCCCAGCCGGCGCTGCGGGCCGTCTCCATCAAGTCTTCTCGGCTCCCGATAAAGGCCAAATTGATGGGGTCACCGGGAATACCCAGTGAGGTAAAGGTCCGTGTTGGTGCCAACGACAGTGCCGGATGGCGCAATTCATAGTAGCGCCATATCTCTGGCAGGACGCCATAGGAGAGCAACGCATAGAACAAAACAAGCGCGAGGATTACCAGCATAAGCACGCGCACCAAGTGCCGGACGATAAAAGACCGCAAGCTTTCTGACTGAGGTGGTTGCACTGGCGAGGCGGTGGTTATCGACACTCGCTCAGTATTGCACTATAAATATCGGTGAATACGGCGCCCGCGTCACCCGCCGGCCATAGACCCGCGTCGGGTTGATATCGGAGTGCCCCCAACCATTCCTGCACCTTGGCAAGGTCCGCCTGATTTTCTAATGCGCAGGTCGCGGCGATGACATTCCGGGCAGGCAATAGGTTTAAAACAATTCCTCCGACACCGACTTGCTAGTTGAGTCTTTCGTCTTCCCGTAACCGCTCGATAGCCAGATCCAGAAATGCGCGAACCCGCTGGGGCGCTTTTCGACCCTCTCTGTGTACAACATGCACTGGCAATACGTCGGGTTCAAATTCCGGCAACACCGTTTTCAGTTTTCCGGTGCGCAGATGCTCTGCAACCTGGTAGGACAACAGCCTCGTCAATCCAAACCCGCTTGCAGCCGCTGCCAAAGCAGCATCATTGGTTGTTGTAATCATGCGCGCCTGTAGCCGCAATGTGCGTGTTTCTCCCTTGTCTACCAGTTTCCATTCGGGTCGAGGTGTGACACTGCTGGCAGAAATGATGGTGTGGGCATGCAAATCATCGGGTGAGTTTGGGATGCCGTGCTTGGCAAGGTAACTTGGCGCGGCACAGATCACACGGCGTACCTGTCCTACGCGAACGGCCTGCATGGTGGAGTCCGGCAACTCGCCGATACGGATGGCGACATCTGCGCCCTCATCCACCAGATTGACGACCCGATCCAGAAACAGGCAGGACGCGCTGACCTCTGGATACTGCTCCAGGTATTCCGTGACGATGGGCGTCACGTACTTCCCGCCAAACAGCACCGGGGCAGTGACTGTGAGCCTCCCGCGTGGGGAGGCGTGCATGCCCGTAACGGATCCGTCGGCCTCCAGCATATCGGCCAGGATCCGCTTGCAGTCCTGAACGTAACGCTCACCCGCGTCCGTCACCCGCACCGAGCGCGTGGTGCGGGTCAGGAGGCGAAGCCCCAAATGGGTTTCCAACTCGTTAATTGCCCGCGTGACGGCTGGCGGCGACATATTCAGCTTGCGTGCGGCGCCGGCAAATCCATTGGTGTCGACCACGGTGACAAAGACATTGATTAGGTGGAATCGGTCCATAGTATTCCGATATATGGAATGGTGAATTGATTTTATAGGTGATTCTCTATTCCTAATGAAGTAAATACAGTTCAACCATTCGCTGAAAACGCAGTGAAGACAAGTTTCAAACCAACTTAACCCTTGAAGGAAATCACCATGTCCCGTATCAGCATCCCTACTGTCGACAACTCCCTGGAAGCAGCCAAGCCGCTGCTCGCAGCCGTACAAAAGCAACTGGGCGTTGTGCCCAATCTAATGAAGCTGGTGGGCCACAGCCCGGCTGCGCTGGAAGGCTATCTGGCCCTGAGCGGCGCTTTGGGCAAAGGCAAACTTAACGTCCAGATGCGTGAGCGCATTGCCCTGACCGTTGCCGAATACAACGGCTGCGACTACTGCCTCTCGGTTCACAGCTACTTGGCAATCAATGCCGTCAAGCTCAGCAGCGCTGAAATAGACGCGGCGCGCGACGGCCGCTCGGAAGACGCCCGTACAGAAGCGGCTTTGCAATTTGCGCTGCGCGTTACGGAATCACGTGGTCGGGTCAGCGATGCAGACCTTGCCACAGTCCGTCTGGCGGGTTTTGACGAGGCGGCCATTCTTGAAATTGTGGCCAATGTCGCTGTGAATGTATTGACCAACTACATCAACAACGTCGCTCTGACCGACATCGATTTCCCCGTGGTCCATGCCAAATTGGCCGCATAAGACAAACGACGGGGCTGCCATGAAAGCCAAACCTCTGTACACGAGCGATATCGCCTTCACGCCAGCCGTGAAGGCGATACAAACCCGCAAGGGATCGCGTCACGGCTATGCACGCATGGAACAGGGCGGCTCGTGGGAGTCGTCCATCACGCCGGAGCTGCAAGCGTTCATTGCGCAACAGACCAGTTTCTACTTGGCGTCCGCAAACGCCGATGGGCAGCCCTATATCCAGCACCGCGGTGGCCCTGCCGGCTTCTTGCGTGTGCTGGATGAACACACACTGGCGATGGTCGATTTTTCGGGAAACAGGCAATACATCTCACAGGGGAACCTGTCCGAAAACTCCAAAGTGCATCTGTTCCTGATGGACTACGCGCACCGGCAGCGCATCAAGATATGGGGCGAGGCCCAGGTGATCGAGGGCGACACGGAACGTATGGCGAAGTTGTTGCCTTCCGACTACAAGGCCAAGGCAGAACAGGTGATACTTTTCACGGTGACTGCGTGGGATGCCAACTGCCCGCAACATATCCCGGTGCGGTTGGATGCGGCCATCGTGCAAAAGGCACTGGACGGGAGGGATCAACGGATTCGCGAGCTTGAAGCAGAAGTTGCCCGACTAGGGCACCATTGAACCGACTAATCTCAACAATGGGAATCACTATGCCACTCGTCACCTTGACCCTGCGTAAATCAAATCGCCCGAATCTGAAATCTATCTTGCTCGATGCCGTGCACCAAGCTCTGGTTTCGTCCGGAGTGCCTGCAACTGACAAGTTTCAGCGCGTATTTGAGCTTCAGCCCGAAGACTTCCGGTTCGATATGAGGTATCCAGATCTTGAGGTGGATAGGGACGACGACTTCGCCATTGTGGAAATCCTGTGGTCTGTCGGACGCAGCGTGAAGGTCAAGAAAAAGCTTCTGGCAGAGTTGATGCAATCTTTAAGACAAGCGGGCATCAACCCTGAGCATGTCATGGTGTGCTTCAAGGAAACCGCCTGGGAGAATTGGTCATTCGCTGGCGGCCGCCTTATTCATACCTGATCCCAAGCGCTGGCTCCACAGCGCGCAAAGTACTTTAGGTAGCAGCCATGCATCGGCCAAGAGAAATGCGCACCTCTGTTGCGAGGCCGGAAGCAAACGAGAACAACACCCCCTAGGTCGTTTTGCCTCCGCTGAATCGCTCAATCGTGCCTTATGAAGCTCCAAGCGCGACAATATGCTGATGTCCGCAAAGGGG
>JAYWAV010000490.1:0-7686 GCA_043782015.1 Rhodoferax sp.
ACAAATTCACTGGCAGCGTCATACGGGGCACCCGCCTGGTAGCGCAGCGCTTCACGCGCGGTTTCCCAGGCGATCTCGCTGTGGGGCAGGGCGTATTCCCGCGTGCGCACCTGGCTGTGCGAGCTGACCACCAGCGCGTCATGCGGAATCTGCAGCGAGAAAAAAGTGCGCGTATTGCCATACACATCTTCGTTGTCTTTTTGCTGGGCGGCAAAGGGCGCAATCGCCAGCGCGTGGCTTACCAATTGCTGGCCCGCATGGCTGCGCGGTGTGAGGTAGGCCATGTGCTGCGCGGTCTCGACCACCGGGCGATACCGGTAGCGGGTTTCGTGCAGGACGTCGAGCAGCATCAGATGTTCGGCAACGTCAGCTGCCCACGCTGAAGTTGGCCTGACCCGAATGCGTGAAGTAGGTGGCGCTTATATCGTCGGAGATGCCGTAGGCGGCATCACCCAGCGCCGACAGCAAGTCCAGTAAAGAAACAGGCGCGAGCAGCTCAGGTGCGCTGCGTGGATCCACATCAAAACCCCAGTCGACCGGATCTGGCACCTTCATCGACAGTGGGCCCAACACGCCCGCCGGGCTGCCGTCCAGTTTGGCCAAGCGCCCGCGCAGTGTGTGCGCCACCCAAGCCAGCGAGCGCGGGTTGTCCCTGTCCTGCACCAGCAGATCAGTCAGCGCCGACAGCTCGCGGCTTTGCTGGAACTGCGCGTGAAAGGTGATGCTGCTGTCAAACAGCGCCAGCATGGCTTCGAAGCCGCCGTTGCTTGGCAAGCTCTGCGTTTCGAGGCCGCAGGCCAGCGCGCCAGACAAAAAGCCCAGGCGCTCGACCAGACGACCCACGCTCAGCAGGCGCCAACCGTCATCGCGCGTCATACGGTCGGTTTGCGCGCCGGTGATGGCCGCCAAATGGCCGCTGGCCGACTTGAGCACCCGCAGCGCGGCCGTCGAGGCGTAGTCGCCACGCGCCACATGGCGTTTGCACCGCGCAAACAGCTCTTCCTCGGCTTTGACGATCACGCTCCAATGTTCCTGCGACAGCCGTTCTCGCACGGCAGCGGCAGCCATCTTCAGCGCACGCAGGTTGTAGCCCACGCTGGTGGCGCTTTCGCTGTCACTGCCGCCCAGGCTGGCAATCAGCGAGCGCTCAAACACACGTCGCGCCTGTCGTGGGCTGGGTACGCCCGGCAGCACCAAGGTATTGCGCAAAGCCAATGTGTGCAGCCACTCCAGCAGCGCCGGGTCATCCTGGTCTTCACCGGCCAGGCACTCCAGCGTCAGCGCAGCCAGCCGTACCGAGTTTTCGGTGCGCTCGGTGTAGCGGCCCAACCAGTACAGGTTCTCTGCGGCACGGCTGGTCACCAGCCGTTTGCGCTGCGCCACCAGCGTCGGGCTGTGCACGTTTTGTAGCAGCGTGTCAGTATCCACTTCACCATCGGTCAGTGCCCAGACGTCGGCACTGCTGCCACCGCGCTGCATCGATGCAATATCCGCCTGGCCCTTGGCCACGCGCGCCAGCCCGCCGGGCAGCACGCGCCAGCGCGGCTTGCCATCAGCCGCCGGAACATCGGACACCGCAAACACCCGCAACAATACGGAGCGCGCCTCCATGTGCCCACCAGCTATGACCTCGCTGCTCCATACCGGCATTTGCGACAACGGCATGTAGGCCTGCACGGTGTACTCCTCACTCTGGCGCACGATGCGTCCGGCCCAGGCGTCCAGCTCTGTCTGGTTCAGCGTGTTGCCTAAAACGGCTTCGAAGTTGCCATGCAGCGACGAGCCGGGGTAGGTGGGTTTGATCGTGTGCTCCGAGAGCTGCGGCAGCGCCGCTTCCATCGCGCTGCGCTCGCCGCACCACCAGGTGGATAGCGCGGGCAGGTGCAATTCCTCCCCGAGAACATGCTTTGCCAACGCGGGCATAAAGCCCAAGAGCGCGGGCGACTCCAGAAACGCCGAGCCCGGCGCGTTGGCCACCAGCACATTGCCTGCGCGTATCGCCTGCAGTAGCCCGGGCACGCCTAAAGTCGAATCTGAGCGCAATTCCAGCGGGTCCAGGTACTGGTCGTCCACGCGCTTGAGCAGGCCGTGTACCGGCACCAGGCCGCGCAGGGTCTTCAGGAACAGACGGTCCTCGCGCACGACCAGGTCGCTGCCCTCGACCAGCGTCAGGCCCAGGTAGCGGGCCAGGTAGGCGTGTTCGAAATAGGTTTCGTTGTAGGGGCCGGGCGTCAGCAGGGCGATGTGGGCGTCAGCACCTGCCGGGCTGCGGGCCTTCAGGCTGTCCATCAGCGCGCGGTAGGTCGATGCCAGGCGCTGCACATGCATCTCGTGAAACGCCTGCGGAAACTGGCGCGACACGGCGAGGCGGTTTTCCAGCAGGTAGCCCAGGCCGGAAGGCGCCTGGCAGCGCTGGCCCAACACCCACCACAGGCCATCGGGCCCGCGCGCCACGTCAAAAGCGGCGACATGCAAATGCTGCCCACCCACGGGTGATACGCCGCACATGGGACGCAAGAAACCGGGGTGGCCATGCACCAGCGCAGGCGGCAACAAACCCTGTTTGACAAAGTTTTGTGGGCCATAGGCATCCGCCATCACGGCTTCCAGCACGGCCATGCGCTGTTGCACACCGGCTTCGATGTGCTGCCAGCAGGCCGGATCGATGATCAGCGGAAACAGGTCCAGCGACCAGGGCCGCTGCGGGCCCTCTGCATCGGCGTAGACGTTGTAGCTGACCCCGTTGTCGCGCACCTGGCGCTGCAGGCTGGCAAATCGAACATCCAGATCGGCGCTGGTCGTTGCCTCACATTGGGCAAAGAATTCGGTCCAAGCGCCCGTCAATGTTGCGTAAGCAGCTCCTGAATTGATAGCGACTTGGGGGATCACATCCGGCGTTAACCCGCCCCGAAGCTCGTCAAAATGCCCGGAATTGGCCTCGCAGGCCTGGGCTTGCGCAGCCACATCGGGCGCAGAGAGCGGCGGCGCTGCGGGGCGGATATCGGTGGGGGATGTCACAGGTTCAGAGTATGCCAGTGGGACCAGCGGGGTTAATACGGCATTTGGCGCAGTCTGCGCCCGCAAAACCGCGCTTCATCCCGAATGCGATTGACCCCCGCTGGCGCCCAGCCTATCGTTACACCATGCATTCTTCTCCCGTGAACCCAACCATCCCCGCCGAAGCCGACCAAGGTCTGTGGGACCACGCGCGCCTGAAACCCACGTTGCAACAGTTCCTGGCGGTGATGAGCCTCGCGGTCTTCGCGGCGCTTGGGCTGCTTCCCGTTACCCGCAATAGTTTCGTCGAAATCCTGGGCGAAACCTGTTTTGTGGCTGTGGTGCTGCTGTTTGCCTTTAACTGTTCGGGCGCGTTGCGCCAGACGCTGCTGCCGCGCTGGGTCGCGCAGTTGATGGCTGTCACGCTGGGGGCCATCCTGGCACCGCTGGTGGTGCAGTTGCTGGGTACCGGCGGCAGCTTCCACGATTTCATTACCTCCCGCTCACTGGTCGGTGGTTATTTCATGGTGATGTTTGGCGGCGCCATCACCGGCAGCCTGATCGCGCTGGGCGCGCTGTACCGTGAGCGCGACACCCAAGCCCGCGCCGAGGCACTGCAGTTCGCGCTGGAGCGTGAAACCCTGCAACGCCAAGCCGCCGACGCACGCCTGCATTTGCTCACGGCACAAATCGAGCCACATTTTTTGCTCAACACGCTGGCCAACGTGCAAACCCTGGTGGAAACCGGCTCGCCCCGCGCCGTGCCCGTGTTCCGCAGCCTGATTGCGTACTTGCGCGGCGCGATGCAGCAGTTGCACCAGGAAAGCGCCACGCTGGCCGACGAAGAGCGCCTGGTACGCTCCTACCTGGAGATCATGGCCATGCGCATGCCGGACCGCCTGACCTACAACGTGGATATCGACGTTGCGCTGGCGACATTGCGCTTTCCACCGATGGCCTTGCTCACGCTGGTGGAGAACTCGATTCGCCACGGCATCGACCCTGGCGTTGATGGCGGCCATATCGCCGTGGGTGCCCGGGCGGTGGGGGCGGATGGCGTGCACATCTGGGTCGCAGACACCGGCGTGGGCATGTCCGAAGAGGCGGGCCAAGGCACGGGCCTCACCAATCTGCAGCAGCGCCTGCGGGCTTTCTTTGGCAATGACGCGACAATGGAAATGCTGGAGCAATCGCCCCACGGCTTACGCGTAGACCTGCGTTTCAAGAGGGCGGCATGACCACCACCACTCGCACCATTACCGCACTGATTGCCGACGATGAACCCCTGCTGCGTGAGCAGCTCGCACTGCATCTCCATCGCCTTTGGCCCGAGCTGGAAATCGTCGCCCAGGCGCGCAACGGGCGCGAAGCCGTGGAGCTATTTGACGAGTTCCAGCCTTCGGTGGTCTTTCTGGATGTACACATGCCTGGCATGAACGGTGTCGAAGTCGCCCGCTGCATTGGGCGGCGCGCGCAGGTGGTGTTCGTCACCGCGTTTGACACCTACGCCGTGGAGGCTTTTCGCCAGGGCGCGATCGATTATCTCGTCAAGCCACTGGAAGAAGCTCGCTTGGCAGACACCATTGCCCGCTTGAAAGAGCGCTTGCAAAAACCTGTAAACAACGCGCCAACAGACCTTGACGCGGTATTGGAGCAAATGGCCAGCCAGATGCGTGAACGCATGGAGCCGCGCCAATGGCTCAAGTGGATCAAGGCCTCCGTGGGCAATGCCGTGCGGCTGATTCCGGTGGAGCAGGTGCAATACCTGAAGTCAGATACCAAATACACGCTGGTCGTGTGGGAGGGCGGCGAAGCGCTGATCCGAAAAACCATCCGCGAACTCGCTGATGCACTGGACCCTGAACTGTTCGCGCAAATTCACCGTTCAGTGATCGTCAACTTGCACCAGGTTGCACAGTATTCACACGGCCCCGGCGATTCTGGCGAAGTGCTGCTCAAGGGGCGGGCGGAGAGGCTGCCTGTGAGCCGGAGTTATCTGCACTTGTTTCGGCAGATGTAGGAATGGACCGAGAGTTGGACAGGCTGGGGCGTCAACTGTAGGCTGATTGCGGTCTTCTTACTCGCTCTAAAGCGGTCATAAGCTACAGCAGGTTTAGCTCCTTTGTGCGCATTCCTTTCCGAGCCATTCCGAAGCAAGTCGAATGGCATCACTTCGACTTGCACGTACGGTAGGAACAACGGGGCCTGTGATTTTCGACCCGTTTGCGGTTTCAAGTCTCGTAGTCGCGACTGCCAAGAAGCCACCCGTTCTTAAGGGGAACAACTGGTTGCCAGTAGTCATTCCCGCAGTTGACTCCCCGAAAAGTCGAGCGTTTGGATGGGCTAGTAGCGAAACCGCGACGAACTCACCGGAACTGCTAGTTTGATCACTAACCACCACTGCCAACGCCTTTGGCAGTCTCTTGTCAGGCTTGTCTGCTGCATAGGGCCAATCTGCATGAATAGGGGTGCGCTCACCTAATCCAGATACGAAATAGGCTAATGTTGTGGAAGGAACTACGGAATAGAGGCCATTGAGCATGGGCCACATGTTCCCGCCACGGTTGTCTGCAAGATCTACGACCAGCCCACAAGAGAATGAGGCTCGCGCCTCCTTGAGTCCTCCATTGAGTTGCGCTGCCGCTTGCGCAGTAGCTTCAACATTTATTGAGGCGAATGCGTGGATTTGCACAATAAGTACGTTTCCCGCTCCCTCTCGAATGTCAAAAAGATTCTGGAGAGATTCTTTACTTTGGGGTGCAGCTTCCATCGCCTTTGCATACTCGGGTCCAATGTAATGTGAATGTGAATCTTTAAGTTCGGCGACAAGGGCGTGCAATGAACTATCGAGCGCAGAACGACGACCAGTGCTAGACGCCATTGCTTCTGCCCGCGTTGTTGCGCTTGGCCAATCCACAGAAGAAGTGGCAAGTGCATTGCGCCGCAATATCTCCGAGGCCTCGCGAACAGCGGCAATCGGCTGGTCTACTACTGGGTCGTCACGGATAAAGAAGTACCAAATACCAGCTAGAGCAACCAATGCCGCGAACACCACCAGAGAAATGTCAACTAGACGCTGCATATGGTTAGCAATGAGGCTCTTCCCGTAAGGAGTTTGAGATCAGTTTATTGACTGTCTGCAATCGCAAACCAGCAGTGCGACTTCGGGTTGGAAGCAGTCATCGATAAGCCGTTCAGACGCCAGCGTAAGCATTCTTGCGATGCACTCTCAACACAAGATTCAGGTATTGATACAGAACTACTGCCGCAGGAAACACGAGTAGATTCAGAGCCACAGATTGGGCAAAATCCAGCATAAACGGCGGCGGCGACTCATCTTCAAAAATGACTTGAGCAACGTCCAAGAAATCCGGAGCAGCGGCCATAACTGCCACGTGAAGCCAAAGTCTTGTCTTGAGTAGCTTTGTGGCTAGGTATGCCAATGGAATGCAAAGCAGGACGCTCAGCAGAGGGCTTGAGACAATGTCAAATATGCGCAAGGACACAACATCGTGCAGATGCGTGAAATACCACTGCGCGAACCCATAGTTTAACTGGGCCGTAGCAATTAGTCCCCACAACTTGATGAGAACGTAACGGTTTCCCAGCGCAAGAGCAATCGCAATAGGCATTGACAGTGCCAGTCTTTGCATCGAGAAGTTCTCTTTGAGCATTGAAAAAGTCATTTTGATGGAACTTTGGCTCGACGAATATCCCCCATTTGGGGGATATTGAGACATGACTGCTATCGCTGCAATCGAAAACCCTGGCTAGGCTTGTGGCGGTCTTTCGAGGCGGGCAAAAACCAGTCGCTAACTAGCTTCAATACGCTTGGCATCGATGTAGATCTGCACGCTCGACAGCGATTGCCCTCAATTGCATGTTTTCATCAGACGCTGGAGCACTCATCAAATTTAGGAATGATTGGTGAGTCGGATACCAAATGCCAAGCGCCTCATCAATATCCTGATCGCCAACAACTTGCCCGAGCACAGCAGTTCGCCAAAGGATCTTTCCACCAACCTGCAAGAGCAGCGTATCGAGGACTTTCATGTAATCTTGGTAATGCTTGCCTGTCGGATAATTTGCTGCAGGTCTATATTTGTTTAGGTTGACCATGAGAACGGGGCCATCGTTCGAACTCTGCGCAATATTCTTGAATATTTCAATTTCGCCTGCATTGACGTTTGGTAGATCTGCCATAACAACGCTTTCTTAAGGTGGGGCGCGCACAACCCAATCGACGCCTCATTTTGCTTTCAACCTGCTACCGTAGCAGCTTAGCAGCCAAACAGCCGGCTAATCAGTGACATGTCCGCAATCGTTGCGTTGCAGTCCCGATCTTGGGCCGCGACAGGTTTCAATACGCCAAATCCCCCGCATTCTTTTTCCACAACTTCTGCACCTCTCCCGCTTTTTGCATTTTCTGAAATGCATCGTCAAACAGCGGCAGCAGCAAAGCGGCAGTGCTGCCTTTTACCGCGATCAGGTGGGTGGCGGGGCGGGTTGCGCCTTGAACGCCGTTGTGGCGCAGCTTGGGGTCTTCGAGGTAATGGTCGCGCCCGCCGTTGAGTTGGGCAACGACTTCCAGCTCTTCGACAAAAAAGTCGCAGCGTTTGATTTTGAGTTTTTCAATCATGCCTGCATAGCTGCGGCTTCCCTGGTCCAGATCGCCATCGCGCAATCCGT
>JAYWAV010000491.1:0-2772 GCA_043782015.1 Rhodoferax sp.
CGCATGAGCTACGCCAGGTTTGCCGATGAAGTGGTCGCCCTGCTGGAGCGGGGCCTGGCCGATGCGCCCCTTCCCGTTCGGGCTGAGCCTGTCGAAGCCTTTCGACAATCCCAGGGTGAACGCTTGACAGCAGTCACTGCAAAGCGGGCGCAGGCATGAAACCCGTCCACATCGTGGTGATGGGCGTCGCCGGCTGCGGCAAATCTGCCGTGGGCCAGCGTCTGGCGGCTGCACTCGGGCTGGACCTGATTGAGGGCGACGATTTCCACCCTGCCGCGAATGTGAAAAAAATGCAGCAAGGCACACCACTGACCGACCAGGACCGCGATGGATGGCTGCAAAGCCTGGCCCGTGAACTGGCCCAGCGCCCCAAGGGCGCGGTGCTGACCTGCTCGGCCCTCAAGGCCAGTTATCGCAACACCTTGCGCACCGGCGCCGCTGACGTGCGATTTGTACACCTGGCCATCACACCAGCTGAATCCCTGCGCCGGGTTGCCCAGCGCACCGACCACTTTTACCCGCCCAGCCTGGTGGCCAGCCAGTTTGACGCCTTGCAAGACCCGGCGGATGAGCGCGGCGTGCTGGTGCTGGATGGCAGCGCCCCGCTGGACGTCTTGGCCCGGCAGGCCGCCGCCTGGATCCATCAGTAAACTCGGCCTTGAACCTGTCGCCGCACGCTGTTGCCCCAACCCACTGAACCCACCCATTGACCCAACTGAAAGCCCCACGATGACCACTGCCAATACCAAGGCCTTTGCCTCGCAAGCCGATCTCGCCGACAAAAAAATCACCTTTGAACAACTGAGCCAGCACTGCTGGGCCTACACCGCAGAAGGTGACCCCAATAGCGGCGTGATCATTGGCGACAATTGCATCATGGTCAGCGACGCCACCGCCACGCCGGCAATGGCGCAGGACCTGATCGCCAAGATCCGCACGGTCAGCCAAAAGCCCATCAAGTACGTGCTGCTCACCCACTACCACGCCGTGCGCGTGCTGGGCGCCAGCGCCTATGTGGCAGAGGGTGCGACGGAAATCATTGCAAGCCGTGGCACGCTGGAGCTGATTGCCGAGCGTGGCGCACAGGACATGCAAAGCGAGATCGAGCGTTTTCCGCGCCTGTTCCAGGGTGCGGAAAGCATCCCCGGCCTGACCTGGCCCAGCATGGTGGTGGGCGACGGAAAACCCGGCCGCCAGGGCAGCCTCTCGATCAACCTGGGCGGCGTCGTGGTCGAAATCTGGCACCCCGGCAGCGGTCACACACGCGGCGACACCATCGCCTGGGTTGAACAAGAAAAGGTGCTGTTCAGCGGTGATCTGGTTGAGTACCAGGCAGGCGTCTACACCGGCGACGCGCAGCTTGAAGAATGGCCCGCCACGCTGGAAGCTTTGCGCACGCTGGGTGCCACGGCCATCGTGCCCGGCCGCGGCGAAGCCATGAAAGGCGCGGCAGACGTGAATAAGGCACTGGACTACACCAAACGCTGGGTCACCACCCTGTTCAATGCAGGAATAGAGGCCGCCCAGGCCAACATGGACCTCAAGGCCGCCATGGCCCACACCCGCAAAAGCATGGACCCGGTCTTTGGCCACGTCTTCATCTACGAACACTGCCTGCCCTTCGACGTGAGCCGCGCCTACGACGAAGCCAAAGGCATCAAGAACCCGCGCATCTGGACGGCAGAGAGGGACAAGGAGATGTGGGGGGCGTTGCAGGGATAGCGCCCGATGGCAGCTTCAATGCAAGTGGATGGCCAGGCGAATTCGCCCGTCCGCCAGCGACTTACCCTGCTGTTTGCCGATTTGTCCGAGTCCACCCGGCTGGGCCGCGCCATGGAGCCGGAAGAGTATGCCGACATGTTGACAAGCATCCGTGCTATTTGGCAATCGGTTGCAGAGCGCCATGGGGGACGTGTCATTCGGGCGCAGGGCGATGGCGCCTTGATCGTGTTCGGCTATCCGATGGTGATGGAGGACGATGGTCTGCGCGCTGTTGAGGCTGCGTTGGCCATCAACGATGAAGTCAGCCACTTGCAGGCCCCTGGCATACCGCCAGAGTTCTTGCCACTTGCTATGCACTCGGGCGTGCATGCGGGCATAGCGCTGGTGCAACCCGGTGATATGGAGCGTGGCCGAATCGATCTGACGGGTGACGTGATCAACACTGCCGCGCACCTGTCGGACGCCGCTGGGCGCGGCCAGGTGTTGGCGTCGCTGGATGCGTTGGGGCCGCACGCCAATTTTTTTGAACTGGGTGCCGCAACGCGTGGACAGACTGACGTGGCAAAGGCATTTGACGTACGCCTGGTGTTGGGACGCAACGGTGTAAGCCGGCGATTTGAATCCACTGCGATGAGAGGGCTGACCCCCTTTATTGCCAGAAACCAGGTGGTTGCTGAAATTGAAGCCTTTGTGTCGGGTCTCAAGGCGGCCAGTGTTTCTCCACAACGCTGCATGGTGGTGGTGGGGCCGGCTGGCATGGGCAAAACGCGTCTGCTTGAGGAGGTGGTTCGCCAAAGCGGCACGCCTGCATTGCAGATTTTGCGCGGCGGCTGCGAAAGTTATTTGGGCGCTGAAGTGTTGCAGCCTTTTGTGCAAATGGCCCGCGCCTGTCTTGGAATTGGTCCACGCCAGTCGCCAGAGGAACAGGCCGCAGTTGTTGCTGCACGCATGAATCCTTTGCGCGAGCTCTTGGGACCAGCGGCCAACGCGATCCTGCAACTTCTCAACTTGCCGGTTGAACCCGTCCAGAAGCGAATAACCACTGGCGGC
>JAYWAV010000492.1:0-7680 GCA_043782015.1 Rhodoferax sp.
CCCGCCGGTTGGATGACTGTGGTGCGCAGATGGGCAAGGGTGCTGGCGGCGAGCCGGATTGGGGCATGGCGTCGCAACCTGTTCCAGAATACGAGGTGGACCAGCGCATCAATTGGTGACTCAGTGAAGCGGCGATCTCGACAGCTGCGGGGAGCCGCTGCGTGTGCGCCAGACCCAAATCCATCTTGCTTCCCAAGGTCTCGCCATTGAGCGGCTGCGAGCGCTCAAACTGCCCGGGTCAAATGTGTTTCGAAATCCAAACCCGTGCCGAATTTGGCCTCGTGCTGTTGAATTTTCTGTCCGTATCCGTACCCACGACGTTCCGTCCGGGACCGTGAGCGTTACATCATCCCAGGGCGCGAGCTCAAAATTCACCCTTGAATTGCCATTGAACGCGCCCGTAACAAGCGACGTTTCAAAACCTTGAGTGCTGGTGACGACAAGTGCCAAAAAAGTTGCAGGCCTTACGGGATAAGCGCAGCCAACTACTGAATCAGTAGCATTTCAGTCGCTGTCCGGCATTTCTTCCTTTACGGCGGAGCGTCCGTTCAACTGCCATGCAGGGCGGTGTATCAACCCAGAAATCGTCGCACGCGGTCACTCATCCAGTCCACCGCAAACACCAACAGCAGCATTGCGATCAGGACGGTCGCCGTCTTGTGCATCTGGAACAACCCCATGTGATAACTCAGCATCTGCCCCAACCCGCCGGCGCCTACGACGCCCAGGACAGCCGCAGCACGTATATTGTTTTCCCAGCGGTAGAGCGTATAGCTGATGATCTGGGGAAGCACCTGCGGCCACGTGGCATAGAGAAACACGCGCAGGCCGTCCACTCCCTGCACCTGCAGCGCGTCCGCCGGACCACGCGGGCAGTTTTCGATGGCGGCCGCGAACAACCGGCCCAGCACGCCGCTGGTGTGAATAGCCAGAGCCAGCGTGCCCGCAAAAGGGCCCAGCCCCGCAGCAATCAGCAGCAAACTGGCCCATACCAGCTCGGGCACGGAACGCAGTGCGTTTAGGAGCCAGCGCGTGAGTACCTGGATCCAGCGGACTCTACCCGGGGCACCTGCAGCTGCAAGTCCCAGACCAACACCGGCCAGCGCCGCCATGGCGGTACCCAGCGCTGACATGGCCAACGTTTCGGCGCTGGCTGCGGCCACCTTTTTCACAAACGCCGGATCAGTTTGCGGCGGAACGAACTCTGCGAGAAAGCGCAGCATGCTGTGCGCCGCCTCGCCGGAAAAAAGTACAGCCCACTGCAAATCGAGCGACCAGAAACTCAACACCATCAGCACAATCAGCCCGGCGCTAACCCAGCACGCCAGGCAGCGCGCATTGAACAGCGGCGGCGGTAGCGGAATACGCGCCCCAGTTTTCGGCGTCAACGGACCTGCGCTCATGCAAGCACCCGGCGCAGCCACGCGCTTAAACGGTCGGCCAGCGCAACCAGTGCCACGAACACCAGCAGCATGGTGCTGACCTCGGCGCCATTGAACATCTTCATCGAGGAATCCAGTTGCTGGCCCAGGCCACCAGCGCCAACATAACCCAGCACCACCGATGAGCGCACGGCGCACTCCCAGCGGTACACCGTGTAGGAACTCAGCTCGGCCGCGGTATGCGGCAGCAGGGCATAGGCAAAGGCCTGCAGGCGCGAGCCACCGTTGCGCAGCAATGCGCGCGTTGGCTCCGCATCCCCGCTCTCCAGCACTTCAGTAAAGACTTTGCCCAGCATGCCGGTATAAGTCAGCGCAATGGCGAATACGCCTGCAGTCACTCCCAGTCCGACGACACGCACAAAAATGAGTGCCCAGATGAGCTCGGGTACGCTGCGCAGCAGCGTCATCACTCCACGCGCCAGTTGGCGCACGAGCGCCGCGCGTACCGCCATGCGGCCTGATAGCAAGGAGAGCGACAGCACCCGGGTTGCCACCAGGGCGAGCGGTATCGCAGCCAACAGCGCCAGAAATACACCCACCGTTGCCATTGCCACGGTGTGCCAAGTCTCGCGGGCGACCAGCAGCAAAAATTCTATGTCCAGGCGGGGCGGAAAAAATCCCTGCAGGAAGCGACCGGTGACGGCCAGGCTTTGTGCCTCGAACATGCGCGAGGGATGGAACTCGGTGATCTGCAACAGCGGCCACAAGAGCACCAGCACAGCGAGGGTAGCCAGCGCGCGCTGTGGCCATGCCGGGTCGGCCCGCGGTGGGTTAGCGGCGAACGTCAACGGCATTGCAGCACCACCGCAGCAGAGGGTGCTACAGGCTGCGGACTCGCCGCCGGCGCCTGCGGCTCATTCTGGTAGAGCTGTGTGAGCATGGCATCGCTTACCTGCGTCGGTGGCGCATCAAAAACGATACGGCCCTGCTGCAGGCCGACAATGCGCGGGAAGTGCGCCAGCGCCATGTCGACATGGTGCAGCGAAGCTACCAGCGTGACGCCGCGCGCGCGCGCCAGCTGCGTCAGGGCGCCAGCGGCCTGGTTGGCGCTTTGCGGATCCAGCGCCGACAGCGGTTCGTCGGCCAGCCACAGGCGCGCCGGCGAAAGCAGTGCACGCGCCAGCCCCACGCGCTGGCGTTCGCCGCCCGACAGGCGATCAACCCGGTCAAAGAGGCGCGCACCCAGGCCGAAATGTTCTAGTGCGGCGTGCGCGCCTGCAATGTCCTGTGGATAGAACAGCGACGCCAGGCTGCGGCCCAACCCCCAGGCGGGCAATGCGCCAGCGAGGACGGCGGTGACAACCCGCTGACGCGGCGGCAGCGGCGGCACCTGCGGCGCCAGAAAAAGCTGTCCACGCAGGGTGCGCAAGGGGCCACTCGCCAGCGCCCAGGGGTGCTGTGCGTTCAGCACATAGCTGCCCGCCGATGGACGCAATGCGCAGGCCAGTAGATGCAGCAAGGTGGTCTTGCCAGCACCCGAGGGGCCGATCACTGCAACCTGTTCTCCCGCTGCGACGGACAGGGTAATGCCTTGCAGCACAGCTTGCGGGCTGTGTTCTCGTGCGGTCCACCCAAGGGGAGCGGCGTCGACCGCCGTCAGTTCGATCAAAGCCTGCGTACCCGGGCCGGTTTACAGCAGGCCGGCGCTGCGCGCAGCGGCTTCGATACCCTTGTAGTTGTCCGCCTGGGTCGGCACAAAACGCGTTGCGCGCTGCAGTTCCAGGATCTCGCGCCCAGCAGTATCTTCGCGGCTCAGAGCCAGGAAGGCGGTCTTGAGCTTGTCGCGCTGGGCTGCCGGCATGTCGGCATGCACCGACCAGTTGTAGTCAAAGAAGGGGGGCGTGGCGTAGAACACCCGAACTTTTTCAGTGTCCACTTTTTTCTCGGACACAAATTTGTCCCAGACCGACATATTCAGGGCGCCTGCCTGAACTTTACCTGCAGCCACCGCCGCAATCGTTGCGTCATGGGCGCCGCTGAACGCTACACGGCGGAAATCTGTATCGGGATTCAACCCGGCCTGCAGTACAAAGCTGCGCGGCATAAGGTGGCCTGAGGTCGAACTCTGCGAACCGAAGGACACGTCCCTTCCCTTTAAATCGGCCAGCGACTTGATGGACGGGTCGGATGTGATGAACACCGAGCGGAAACGGGTGTCCTCTTCGCGCTGTACCAATGGAATTATTTTTCCGCCCGAACGCTGGGAGGCCTGAACAAAGGTAAAGCCGCCGAACCAGGCCAGATCCACCTTTTTGTTGACCAGTGCCTCTACCGCAGCGGCATAGTCGGTTACCGGCGTGAACTCCACCTTCACGCCAAGCTGCGTCTCTAGGTACTTGATGAGCGGGGCAGCCTTGCGCGCCAGCTCGGTGGGCGACTCATCGGGGATGGCGGTGACGCGAAACACGGCCTGCGCCTGCGCAATGCCGGCGAGTCCCGCCAGGCCGAGACCCAGCAGCGCTAAAGCGGCGCGGCGCGCGAAAGAACCAAACAATCGAGGCATGGAATTCTCCATAAGAAATAAGGTGGTGCAGGAAATGCCCCGCATCCTAGACATATTTTGAGCGATGCGGGCGCCGGTACTGCAAAAGACCTGCATTGAGAGCGCCATTGCCGGTCCGCACCTTCAAGGCGATACTGGCCCGATCCACCATACCGAAAGTGAGCTAGCCATGGCGAGCGAAGAATTTGATGCGATCGTAGTGGGCGCGGGCCAAGCGGGACCGGCGATCGTTGCGCGCTGCGCCAAGGAAGGGCTCCGCACCGCGCTGATCGAGCGAAGCCACCTGGGCGGCACCTGCGTCAACGAAGGCTGTACGCCAACCAAGGCCATGGTGGCCAGCGCGCGCGCCATCCATGTGGCACGGCGCGGCGCAGAGTTCGGCTTTTCCAGCGGTGACATCCGCGTGCACATGGCGCGCATCCGCGAACGCAAAGACGCCATCGTTCAGCACTCGCGGGATGGCCTGCAGGCCTGGATGGGCGGACTGCGCGGCGTCGAAGTCATACAGGGGGATGCTCGCTTTACAGCAGCGTCCACACTGGAGGTCAACGGCCGCCAGCTGCAGGCGCCGCGCATCTTCCTCAACGTCGGTGGGCGTGCCTTGCGTCCGGAAATGCCCGGGATCGATGATGTGCCGGTGCTGGACAACCGCACCATCATGGAGCTCGACACCGTGCCGCAGCATCTGCTCGTCATCGGCGGCAGTTACATCGGTCTGGAGTTCGCGCAGATGATGCGGCGTTTCGGCGCTCAAGTGACCGTGGTCGAACGCGCCGACAACCTTTTGCCACGCGAAGACGAGGATGTGTCGCGCAGCATCCGCGACATTCTGGAGGCCGAGGGAGTTCGCTTTGCGCTGGGCGCGCAGTGCATGGCCCTGTCACGCACCGCGCAGGGCGACATTGAACTTGCCACCGATTGTGCCAAGGCCACACCACCGCTCATTGGCTCGCATGTGCTGATGGCGGTCGGGCGGTTGCCAAACACGGACACGCTGGCGCTCGGGTTGACCGGTGTGCAGACCGATACACGCGGCTACATCGTGGTCGACGACCAGTGCCGCAGCAGCGTACCCGGCATCTGGGCCGTGGGGGACTGCAACGGGCGCGGCGCTTTTACCCACACCGCGTGGAACGACCACGAGATTGTCATGGCCAACTTGTTTGACAACGACCCGCGCCGCATTAGCGACCGCGTGGACTGCTACGGGCTGTTTATTGATCCGCCGCTGGGGCGCATCGGCATGAACGAAGCGCAGGCGCGCGCCACCGGCCGGCCCGTGCTGCGCGCAAAGATGCCGATGCAGCGGGTCGGGCGGGCACGCGAATTCAGCGAGACGCAGGGCTTCATGAAGGTGCTGGTGGACGCACAGTCCCAGCGCCTGCTGGGCGCAGCCATTCTGGGGCTCAATGGAGATGAAGTGGTGCATGGCATGCTGGATGTGATGCTGGCAGGCCAGCCGTACACTGCCATTTCCCGCGCCATGCACATCCACCCCACGGTGAGTGAACTGGTCCCTACCCTGCTGCAGCAGCTCAAACCGTTGGCGTAAACACAGGCGCTGCGCTGCAGCTGCGAAATCCCGTGGGTACATCGCGGCGGTGCGCTTGGAAGAAGTTGCGGTAGCGCCAGTGGCGCATGCGCGGCTGCGTGGCAAACGAAGCACCGCGCAGCACAGGGCGCGCGTCCATCCAGGGTTGGGAATAATCGCGGTAGGGATGCGCTACAAAACCGTCGTAGGATACAAAGGGAGAAGCAGTCCACTCCCACACCTGGCCCCAGGAGAACACCCCGGCGTGGGCACGCGCCGCCAGCTCCCACTCGGCCTCCAGCGGGAGGCGCCGTCCGGCCCAGTTGCACCAGGCCTGTGCTTCAAAAAAATTCAGATGGCACGCGGGCTGCAGCAAATCGACCGGCTGCCAGTGCGCGCCGAAACGCCGCTCCCAGCCAGTACCCCGTCTGCGCAATGCCAGCGGATGCCCGGCGCCGCTTGCGGCGAGCCAGTCGCGTCCAGGCGCACTCCACCAGTGCGGCTCGGCGTAGCCGCGGGATTCGACAAACGGCAGGTAGTCGCCCCACAGCGCCACGCGGCTGTCCACAGCGTAGTCGTTGAGCGCTTGTGCCGTATGTCCGGACTCGTTGTCAAAGGCAAACGCATGGTGCGCTGCGTCCTGCCCCAGCGCGTACATCGTTGCCGCCTGTGTCACAGAAGACTTGGGTGCGGCCACGGGCGCAGGAGTCAACGCCTCGGCAAACCCGTCAAGGGTCAGTGTTTGCGCCATATACAGCGCCGCCTCATGGTGCATGTCCTCGTGCAGCAGCGCCAGACGGAAAAAGTACAGTGCAGCGGCACCCGCCTCGCTTGTCGGGTCGTCGTCGGCATGCGCATGCATCAGAGCCAGCGTCTGCGCCAGCTGCGCCGCCAGATCCTCGCGTGTCGCCCCGCTCGAAGGCAGATCCAGTGTCCAACGCGTTGCATGCGCAACGCGCCCGGAGTCGTACAAGGTATCTGCACCGACGCGCACACTCAGGCGGCGCGTCACTTCGGGGTTGGCTTGCACGCCCAGCCGGTACTGCGGGTTGCGCGTGAGCCACCACTCCTGGAACCAGCCGACATGGCCCAATTCCCATAGTGGCGGATTCACATCATCACGGCACGGCACCCGCAGTTCGGGCAGGGCCTGTTCATACAGGGAAAACAGGTTCAGCGTGTCCGCGCGGCTGTGCTGCAAGGCCTGCGCCAGCGCACGCGCACCGGCGCTGCGGATGGCGTCGGCCTGCGCGCTGGGATCGGAGGCGGTATGCATTAGGGTATTCTTACATCATGTTCGCCAAAGCCCATCTAGCGCTCGCAACACCGGCTCTGGCAAATGCAAACAACGGCAACTGGCAGACTGCGCAGCGCTGGGCGCGCATGCTTACACCGCGCTTTGCCGTCACCGTGATGCAGAGCTGGCAAGGCGGCGACGAAGCGGCGCTGATCGCATTGCACGCCCGCCGTTCAGCGGATTCTGTGCAACGCTGGCGTGAACAGCATCCGCGCCGGCCCCTCATACTGGTACTCACGGGAACGGATCTCTACCGCGATATCGCCAACGATGAAGAGGCACGTCGCGCGCTCGCAATGGCAGACCGGCTGGTGGTGCTCAATGAACTGGGGATGCACAGCATGCCACTGCCCTGGCGCGACAAGACACGCATCTGCCTGCAATCCAGCACCTCGCGGCAACCCGTCGCCCGCAAAACGTCGAGGCACCTGCGCGCACTAATGGTCGGCCACTTGCGCGAAGAGAAAGACCCGCACACCTACTTCGACGCGGCGCAGCTGCTGGCGAAACGCCCTGACATCCTGCTTGACCACATTGGCGACGCGCTCGACCCTGCATTGGGCGACGCGGCGCGCAGCCTGGCGGCGCAGGTACCGACCTACCGCTGGCTGGGCGCGCAGACCCATGGCCGCACCCGCGCACGCATTGCACAGGCACACGTACTGGTGCATCCCAGCCGCATGGAGGGTGGTGCGCATGTGGTGATTGAAGCGCTTGTGAGCGGTACGCCGGTGTTGGCTTCGCGCATTGACGGCAATGTGGGCCTGCTGGGCGCTGCTTACGACGGCTACTTTGATACGGGTGATGCGCAGGGTCTTGCACAGATGCTGGAGCGGATGCGCGACGATCCGACTATGCTCCCGACCTTGCAGTATCAAGCCGCACTGCGCGCGCCGCTGTTTGCACC
>JAYWAV010000493.1:0-2764 GCA_043782015.1 Rhodoferax sp.
CGAACAACGTCTTTAAAAGGTAATCTTGTAAACCGCTTGGGATTTCGTACAAACAGGTACGTCTGCTTTTGAGCGAGAAAAAAGTCAACTAACAGCCTATAGTCACCAAGCAGCTAGGAAAAAAATACCTCCTCTTCATCTGCAGCAAGAACCAGTGGCGCAGCCCTACTGCGGAGCAGGTATGGCGCAAACACCCTGGCATCAGCGTTCGCTCTGCTGGCACCAGCCCCAACGCACGGCATCCGGTCTCAGAGGCCGATGTGGCTTGGGCCGATGTGATCTTTGCGATGGAGGAGAAGCACAAGTCGCGTTTGCGCGCCGATTTCCGGGACGCCATTGACGGCAAGACTGTTCATGTGCTCGACATCCCGGATGACTACCATTACATGGACCCTGAATTGGTAGAGCTGCTGCAGACTTCGGTAGGCGAAATTCTCCGTATTTCCTGAACGTACAGCCGCCCTGCCGAGGGCGGCTGATGCCTTACCATTGCCCCCCATGAAAACAAGCTACATTTTTGGAGCCATCCTCGCCTGCAGCATCGCAGGTAGCTTGGTCGGCGCCCGCAATACCAAAACGGCCCTATTAGCGGTAACCGGCGTGCTTTCCGCATACGGCCTGTTCCGCATCCTCGGCTAACCGCACCCTATCGAAAAGTAACACCATGACTGAACCCACCGAACGCCCCGCTCTGCCCGATCACCTCTCGATCGACCCGCGCAGCCCGCACCACGTCGCGGCCGTATTCGAGCACGACATCGGCATCCGCTTCAACGACAAGGAACGCGAAGACGTTGTCGAATACTGCATCAGCGAAGGCTGGGTCAAAGTGCCGGCTGGCAAAACGCTGGACCGCAAGGGCCAGCCGCTGCTGATCAAGCTCAAAGGCCGCGTCGAGGCGTATTACAGCTAGGCGCTGCGAGGCATTTCATGCTGGAACTGCGCCCCACCTGCGAACACTGCAACAAGGCTTTGCCGCCCGCCTCCCTGGAGGCGCGCATCTGCTCCTACGAGTGCACGTTTTGCGCGCATTGTGTGGACACGGTGCTGGGCAACGTCTGCCCCAATTGCGGCGGTGGGTTTCTACCCCGGCCGATACGCCCGGCCAAGAACTGGAAGGGCAACAACTTCCTCGGCGCAGACCCTGCCAGCACCACCGTCAAACACCGGCCAGTAAACGCTGAGGCACACGCAGCCTTAATGGCGGTTCTGCATGACATTCCGCCCGACGCGCGCTAGCGGGGGCCAAACGCTGGGCTACGCACTGTTTCCCACTGCGCTGGGGCATTGCGGCATCGCCTGGGGCGCACGCGGCCTGACGGGTGTCTACCTGCCAGAGCCGACTGAAGCAGCGCTGCGCGCCCGCATGGCCCGCCAGTTTCCCGATTGCAGCGAAAGCACTCCACCCGTGCACGTTCAGAAAGCGATGGACGACATAGGTGCGCTGCTGAATGGGACGCCGCCGGAACCCAAAGACCTGACGCACTTGGTGCTGGACATGGACGGCGTGCCGCCGTTTCACCAGCGCGTCTACGAGGTGACCCGCCGCATTCCACCAGGCGAGACGCTGACCTATGGCGAAGTCGCCAAGCTGCTGGGCGAACCGAACGCGTCACGCGCGGTCGGTCAGGCGCTTGGCGCCAACCCGTTTGCACCCGTCGTGCCCTGCCACCGCGTGTTGGCCGCCAACAGCGGCTCGGGCGGTTTCTCGGCGCCTGGCGGTGTGGATACCAAGCTGCGCATGTTGCTGACCGAGCGTGCGCAATTTGGCCGGCCGGGGTTGTTTGATTGAGAAGGCGACTGATGCTGCTATTATTTCAATAGCTGCTTACGCTTATCTGGCGGGCGCTTCAGGCTTTTTTGCGTCTGAGAATTAATTTCAACCCACGGGCAAGGGATTTCAAACCGCGCCGCCAGCGTCGCCGCTAATATCGGTAGCAAGTACCTGGAGTTCTGCATGCCCATCATCACCAACATCGAAGACCTGCGCGTTCTGGCCCAGAAGCGCGTGCCGCGCATGTTTTACGACTACGCCGACTCCGGCTCCTGGACCGAGAGCACCTACCGCGCCAACTCCGAAGACTTTCAGAAGATCAAGCTGCGCCAGCGCGTGGCGGTGAACATGGAAAACCGCACCACCGCTACCAAGATGGTGGGCGTGGACGTGCGCATGCCGGTTTGCCTAGCGCCCATCGGCTTGTGCGGCATGCAAAGCGCCGACGGCGAGATCAAGGCGGCGCGCGCGGCCGAGAAATTCGGCATTCCGTTCACGCTGTCGACGATGAGCATCTGCTCGATTGAAGACGTAGCGGCCAACACCACGGCACCCTTCTGGTTTCAGCTCTACATGATGCGCGACCGGGATGCGATGGTGCGCATGATCGAACGCTGCAAAACCGCGAAGTGCAGCGCACTGGTGCTCACACTGGACCTGCAAGTGATCGGCCAGCGCCACAAGGATTTGAAAAACAACATGCGCGCCACGACGATTCCGAGCATGGGCAATCTGCTGGACATGGCGACCAAGCCGCGCTGGTGGCTGGGCATGCTGGGCACGCGTCGCCATACCTTTGGCAATCTGGTCGGCCATGTGAAAGAAGTGAGCGACATCAGCTCGCTCGCCTCGTGGACCAACGAGCAGTTCGACCCCACGCTGTCGTGGGACGACGTGAAATGGGTCAAGGAAAAATGGGGCGGCAAGCTGATCCTCAAGGGCATTGCCGATCTGGAAGACGCCAGGCTGGCCGTGCAGAGCGGTGCCGAT
>JAYWAV010000494.1:0-20544 GCA_043782015.1 Rhodoferax sp.
GGGAATGCCGGGGGCCGATTTGTGAGGCGTTAGGCACACCATGAGGCCCCCGGCATTCCCCACTCCGGCAGGACACCACCTCTACAATCTACGCTATGCATTTCATAGCTGCTTGCGCACAGCGGACGGGCGCCTGAGGCACAATTGGCTTATAAATTTCGAATGTAAAACCATGAATCCATTGATCATCATCGGCGCCGGCCTCGCAGGCTGGACCACGGTGCGCGAATTCCGGAAACTCGACACCACTACCCCTGTGGTGCTGGTCACCGCGGACAACGGCGACTTCTACGCCAAACCCACGCTGTCCAATGCCTTCGGTCAAAAGCGCGGCCCGCAGCAGCTGGTGACCACACCCGCAGCCCAAATGTCACAAACGCAGAACGTGACGCTGCTTTCCCACAGCCGGGTTCAAAGCTTGGACACCGCAACGCAAAGCCTGAAAGTGCAAACACCCGACGGCGAGCAAACCCTTGCCTATAGCCAGTTGGTACTGGCAACCGGCGCACAAGCCATACGCGCTCCCATCCAGGGCAACGCGGCCGACAAAGTACTCTCGGTCAATTCGCTGCAGGATTTTTCCGTGTTCCATTCGGCTCTTGGACCAGACGGGGCGGGCGCAGACAGCTCCCAAAACCATAGCAAGACGGTGCTCATCATGGGCGCTGGCTTGATCGGTTGCGAGTTCGCCAATGATCTGGTTCAGGCTGGTTTCAAAGTCCACGTCGCCGACCCAGCCCCCCGACCGCTGGCCCTGCTGCTGCCGGAACAAGCCGGGCTGCAAATCCAGACTGCGTTAGAGGCGCTCGGTGTGCACTGGCACTTTGGTACGTCGGTCGCCGCGATAGACACCAGTGGCAATGGTTTGCTCGCCACGCTGACCAATGGCCAGACCCTGCAAGCTGACGTCGTGCTCAGCGCCATCGGCCTGCGCGCCGACACCGCGCTGTCTATAGCAGCTGGTATTGCCTGCGAGCGCGGCATCGTGGTGGACAGCCATTTGCAGACTTCCGTTGAACAGGTCTACGCGCTGGGCGATTGCGCGCAGTATGCGTCTGCCGGGCGCCGCACGCTGCCGTATGTGATGCCCATCATGAGCGCCGCCAAAGCGCTAGCCGCCACGCTGGCGGGCACGCCCACTGCTTTGGTGTTCCCGCTGATGCCGGTGAGCATCAAGACGCCTGCATGGCCCACCGTGGTGTCCTCGGCCCATCCGGAACAGGCCGGCAACTGGATCGCTGACCCGGCGCCTGAAAGCGGCGAAGCTGGTGGTGCTTGGCGTTTCATGGACCCCGAAGGCGCGCAGCGCGGCTTCGTGTTGACCGCCAAGCAAACCGCGCGGCGCATGGAGTTTGCAAAGGCCACATTGCCATGAATCAAGTCATAACTGATCTGCATGACACTGCGGCTTTCCATATGCTGTAGCACCAACACCGAGGTCTACAATGCAATGCCCATATAGAGCAGCGGGCACGGCACGTTTGTCGCAAGCCCTGCCGCAGAGGATGCACAATGCCTGATCAGTCTTCCCTCCAGCCCCGTGGTCCGGTGGCCAACTCTGTCGAAAAGAAAGAGCAGTTGCGCCAGGCAGCGCTGGAGTACCACGAGTTCCCCACTCCCGGAAAAATCGCCATTTGCGCGACCAAACAGCTGATCAATCAGCACGATCTGGCGTTGGCCTATTCGCCCGGTGTCGCAGCCCCTTGCGAAGAAATCGTCAAAGACCCGAACAACGCCTACAAATATACGAGCCGCGGCAACCTGGTTGCAGTGATCACCAACGGCACGGCCGTCCTGGGTCTGGGTGACATTGGTCCGCTGGCCTCCAAGCCGGTGATGGAAGGCAAGGGCGTTCTGTTCAAGAAGTTCGCTGGTATTGACGTGTTCGATCTGGAGATCGACGAGAAGCACGATCTGGACAAACTGGTCGATATCATTGCGTCGCTGGAGCCCACGTTCGGCGGCATCAACCTCGAAGACATCAAGGCGCCCGACTGTTTTTACGTCGAACGCAAGCTGCGCGAGCGCATGAAGATTCCGGTCTTCCATGATGACCAGCACGGCACCGCGATTTGCGTAGGCGCTGCCTTGCTCAATGGTTTGAAGGTTGTAGGCAAAGACCCCAAGAAGGTGAAGCTGGTTACCTCAGGAGCTGGCGCCGCGGCACTGGCCTGTCTTGGCCTGCTGGTCAAGCTGGGAATTCCGCGCGAAAACATTTATGTGACCGATCTGGCGGGCGTGGTCTATGAGGGCCGCACCGAGCTGATGGACGAAGACAAGTCGGTCTTCGCTCAAAAGACCGAAGCGCGCACTTTGCGCGAAGTGATCGTTGGGGCTGACATCTTTCTGGGCCTGTCCGCCGGTGGTGTGCTGAAGGCCGACATGGTCAAGAGCATGGCCCCCAATCCGCTAATCTTCGCATTGGCCAACCCTACGCCCGAAATCCTGCCGGAAGAAGTGAAAGCGGTGCGCGACGACGCCATCATGGCAACCGGCCGCACCGACTACCCCAACCAGGTCAACAACGTCCTGTGCTTCCCGTACATCTTCCGTGGCGCACTGGATGCGGGTGCGTCCACCATCACGCTGGAGATGGAGATTGCTGCAGTGCATGCAATTGCCGAACTGGCGCAGGCCGAGCAGAGCGAAGTGGTGGCTGCAGCGTATGTCGGTGAAGCGCTCGCCTTTGGGCCCGAGTACCTGATCCCCAAGCCGTTTGATCCGCGCCTGATGATGAAGATCGCGCCGGCTGTGGCACAAGCGGCCGCCGACAGCGGTGTGGCCTTGCGCCCGATCCAGGACATGGACGCCTACCGTGAACGGCTGCAAAGCTTTGTATACGCGTCTGGCACCACGATGAAGCCGATCTTTGCGGCTGCTAAAAAGGCGCTTAAAAAGCGCGTGGCCTATGCCGAGGGCGAAGAGGAGCGTGTGCTGCGCGCGGCACAGATTGTGGTGGACGAGTGCATCGCATTCCCCACGCTGATTGGCCGGCCAGCCGTGATCGCCGAGCGGGTGCAAAAGTTTGGCCTGCGCCTGAAAGAGGGCGTGGACTACAACGTCGTCAACGTGGAGCAAGACCACCGCTACCGCGACTTCTGGCAAACCTACCACCAGATGACTGCGCGCAAGGGCGTGACGGTACAGATCGCCAAGATCGAGATGCGTCGCCGCCTGACGCTGATTGGCGCAATGCTGCTTAACAAGGGCGATGTAGATGGCCTGATTTGCGGCACCTGGGGCACGACCGCCCACCATTTGCAATACATCGACCAGGTGATTGGCAAGCGCAAGAGCACGCACGCCGGATCAACACGGGGCGCACACATCTACGCCTGCATGAATGGATTGATGTTGCCGGGACGCCAGGTGTTCCTGGTCGACACGCACGTCAACTACGATCCCACCGCGCAAGAGCTGGCTGAGATCACCGTGATGGCGGCCGAAGAGATGAAACGCTTTGGTTTCAAACCCCAAGCGGCACTGCTCTCGCATTCCAGCTTTGGCAGCAGCAATGAGCCCAGCGCCATCAAGATGCGCGAGACATTGGCACTCTTGCAGGCGCAAGCGCCCTGGCTGGAAGTGGATGGCGAAATGCACGGCGACGTGGCGCTGGATGGCGCAGCGCGCAAGCTGCTGATGCCGAGCAGCTCGCTGGTCGGTGACGCCAACCTGCTGGTCATGCCCAATATTGATGCTGCCAACATTGCATACAACCTGCTCAAGACTGCGGCCGGCGGCAACATCGCCATCGGGCCGGTTTTGCTGGGCGCGGCCAAACCGGTGCATATCCTGACGGCCAGCACCACGGTGCGCCGAATTGTAAATATGACAGCCCTCACAGTGGCTGATGCAAACGCCATTCGATAGGCATCTTAAGAAGAGTTAGCGTTTACTCTAAATTTAAAAAAGCCCTTTTCCCTTGCCCATTTTTTGGGCAGGGCCTTGCTTTTGCGAGACAAATAAGCGACACTACGCCCCTTGGATTTTTCGGGTCGTCCCCGGATCACTGGAAGGATTTCATAGTGGGCAGGGGGTTGAAAAAGTTAGCGCTTACTGGCCTGTTTATGTTGCACGTACTCGCGTGGAACCAGGTGCAAGCCAGGGAAACTGAAGCTTTTTTCAACGGCGCAACAGTCGCACTCAATGCCCTACCCGCCCAAGGCTTGGAAACCTACCAACTGATTCGCCAAGGCGGCCCGTTTCCGTTTGAGAAAGATGGTGTTGTGTTTGGCAACCGGGAGAGACAGCTCCCCAAGGCGAAACGCGGTTATTACCGTGAGTACACGGTGAAAACGCCGGCTTCTCGTGACCGGGGCGCCCGGCGCATGGTGTGCGGCGGACCGGCCAAGACACCCGATGCCTGTTATTACACGGCCGATCACTATGCGAGTTTTCGCAAGATCGACCCTTAAGTTGAATTTAGTACTTTGAGAAAGAGAATCGGGGATGGATATGCCACTTCGAACCGTTAGAACGAATATCGTTCAGTCAATCCGCGCCTTCAGGGTGTCGGACCTGCAGGAGGCTGCCCAAGGTTTGGGGCACCACTTCCTGTATGCCAATCTCGCCAACGCGCAGAGCAAGCAGGACGTGCTGGACATGATTGGCCAGCAGTTCACACTGCCCGCCCATGTCGGCAAGAACTTCGACGCGCTTTATGACAGCCTGACCGACCCAGTGCACAAATCAGGTCCACAACCTGGTTTCATTGCGGTGCTCGAACACATTCCGGCCAATGCCAAGTTTGACAAGGAAGCCCGCGAGCAATTGCTGGACATCTTCCGCGACACGGCCGACTACTGGGGAGACCGGAAAATTCCCTTCCGGTGCTTCTATTCTTTTCTGTAGCCCGTTCTGCATCCACCAGCCAAGCAGAACGGGCGAACGAGGCCCACAGCGATGCCACCGCCGCCGCCGCGGTATCCGGCATTGAGTTGACGACTGAAAACGGGGAAAAGATGCCCACCGACAAGTTGTTGGATATTTCTCCCCTGGCGCTTCGCATGAGCAGTCCTTTCAACGCGGGATACTGGTTGGCTGCTGCTTAAGCTGCGATCCACTCATTTGTAAAAAGCCTGTCCTTGCGATGGGCTTTTTTATTGCTGCTTGTACTTCGATTGCTCCGGAGCAGCCGGGGTATGCGTTTTGCTCCGTGTCCCCCGCGCCCTTTGGGCGCTCCTCCTTTACCTGCGCAAAACCCATACCCCGACTACTCCTACGAGGTTTCGCAAAAACAATACTCTGGGTCTCACCTCACCTCACATACCAGCCATTCCAGCATCAGGTATGGGGTGGGCGTTTTGCGCAGGTCAAGGAGGAGCTCACGCAACCGCTGGCGCGGTTGCGCTCACCCTGTGGCAATCGCCCATGCACGGCCGTTGGCCGTGCATGGGCGGGGGACACGGAGCAAAACGGCTACCCCGTAGCTGATGCGGGCGAGCGAAAAAACTTACCCAGCGGAATGCAGATGCTGAACCAACGCAACGTACTCTGCAACAGGCACTTCCTCAGCCCGCCGTTGCACATCGAAGTTTCCGCCAAATTCCCGCTCGGTTAGCCAACGACCCAAGGTATGGCGCAACAACTTGCGGCGCTGGCTAAAGGCCACCTGCACCATTTCTTCCATCAATGCCACATTCAAAACAGGCGGCGTCTCCAGCGGAATCATGCGGACAATCGCGCTGTCCACCCGCGGCGGCGGATCAAAACTTTCTGGCGGCACGAACAACACGTTCTCCATGGCGTAGCGCCATTGCAGCATCACACTCAGACGGCTGTAGTCCGAAGTCGATGGCTTGGCCACCATGCGGTCTATCACTTCCTTTTGCAGCATGAAGTGCTGGTCTTCAATGACCGCCACATGGTTCAACAGATGAAACAGGATCGGTGTGGAAATGTTGTACGGCAGGTTGCCGACGACCCGCAGCTTGGGGCCCTCTGCTGCCATCCCACTGAAATCAACCCGCAACACGTCGGACTCGATCACCTCCAGCTGGGTATTGGTACGCAGGCGCAGTGCCAGGTCACGGTCCAGCTCAATCACTGTCAGTTGGCCCAAACGCTCCACCAGGGGTTGGGTCAATGCCGCCAGCCCCGGGCCAATTTCCACCATCCGCTGGCCTGGCTTGGGCGCTATCGCGTGCACGATGGCATCGATGATGCCGCCATCGGTCAGGAAATGCTGGCCGAAGCGCTTGCGCGCAATGTGTTTCACAAAGGAGGCTCGCGGTATTCCACGAATGCCTTGTCACGTATGTCACCCGCCCAATTGGCGAAGGCTTCCTCGTAGCGCGCTTCCTTCAACTGATTGCGCACCACTTCGCGAATTTCCGCGGCTGTCATTTCCACCTTGCGCCGCTCCGTCACCTGCAATATGTGAATACCAAAGCGCGATGCAAACGGCGGGCTAATTTCACCGTCTTTCAAGCGGTTCATCACTTCCTCGAATTCGGGAACGAACATGCCAGGGCGGGCCCAGCCCAGATCGCCGCCCTTGGTGGCGCTGCCGTCCTGAGATATCTCCTTTGCGACCGCCGCGAAGTCGGCCTTGCCGGACAGAACACTCTGCCGCGCCTCTTCCAGCTTGGCAGCGGCAGCGGCCTGCGACAATTGCGGCGTCAGACGCAGCAGAATATGGCGTGCGTGGGTCTCGGGAGTGGCATCTGCCACCGAAGTGGGGCCGCGCCGCTCTATCACCTTCAGAATATGAAAGCCGGCGCCTGAACGCACGATGTCCGACACGCTGCCTACAGCCAACTTGTAGGTCGCCTGAATAAACGAAGCAGGGTAACGGTCCCCCTTGCGCAGACCCATTGCGCCACCATTGGCACGGTCACCGGCAGACACTTCTTGCATGACCTTGGTGAAGTTCTCGCCGCTGCGGATACGGGCGAGCACATTCTTGGCTTGCGTGGCGAAATAAGCGACCTGTTCATCATTCGCCTTCTCTGGCACGGCAACCAGGATTTGCGCGAGATTGACTTCCTGAGCGTAAGGGTCGGAACTGCTGACCTTTTGCTCCTGCAGGAAACGCTCTACTTCGGCATCGGAAATTCTGATCTTGGCCGACACGTCACGCTCATGCAGGCGCTGCAAGGTGATCTGATCCCGCAGTTGCGTACGAAAAGTGATCGGACTAATGCCGTCTTTGGCCAGGCGCTTGCGCATTTCGGCAAGGTCCATCTTGTTTTGCTGTGCAACGTTCTGCTCTGCCATATCAACTTCGGCAACATCAACGCGTATGCCTGTTTCACGCGCCTGCTGGATTTGCGTCTTGTCATTGATCATGCGCTCCAGCACACCCTTTCGCACCTCGTCCAGCGGAGGCACCGGCTGTCGCTGCTGCGTCATCTGCTGGATGATGCGGGTGACATCCGCCACCAACTCACTGTTGGTAATCGGTTCGGAATTAACCACGGCAACGATGTAATCCACCTGTTTGGTCGCAGCAGAGGCTGCAGCCGGTTGCGCTATCGCAGGGAAAACGGTGAGGCTGCAAACGCAAGCCAGGGCAATCGCCCAGCGGAAATTTTTCATGGTCTGTTAGTCGTAGTTACTGAAGCGGCTGCTGGAGCCGCTTGAATCCCGCAAATTCTGATAGCGCGAAATATTCTGATCCAAAGTTTTCTGGGAACCGAAGCCCAAGCGGGTAAATCCCACGAACTCCAGCTGGAAACTCAAACGTTCGGTAGCGGTCGTGGTACTGGTTTGCAAACGCTCCAACACCACCCGGCCCAGCCAACAGCCCGCATCGTACTCGACGCCCACCACGGTGTCGACCAGACGGCGCTCGTTCAGGCTGTAATTCAGTCGCCCTACCGAGTAGAAACGGCCTACCCCCTGACCACGCCCGGCACCCATATCCTTGCCCTTGTCACCCCACAAATCGTTGAGCGGCCATTGCCAGCTGACATCGACCTGCTCGCTGAAATCGCGCTGGTAGCGATAAGCGCCATTGAGCACGCGGTAGTTGCCCGGGTTGTAACGTGCACCCACAGTCGCCCGCTCCGACTGGTCAGTCTTGCTGTTGTACTGGACCGTCGATTCCAGCCCCCAATGGTCATTGACATTGACGGATGCGCCCAAAAGGATGTCGCTAAAGCCCGCCTGCGCCGGCGCTTCGCCGGCATTGAGGGTGACACGCTGGTCTTCAAAGCGCAGCCGCTGTGCCACGCCAAAGCGCGCCAGTTGGGTGCCGGTATCCGCATCCAGCAGGCGCGTGGTCAAGCCTAGCGTCATCAGGTTGTTATCGGCAATCTTGTCGTGGCCGACAAAGGCATTTTCGGTGTAGATACTGGCGAAGTTGAAATCGTTGGCGCCAGTGTCGTAGTTGGGCAAGCGGCTCTGGTCTTTGTACGGCGTGTACACATAAAAAGCCCGTGGCTCCAGCGTTTGCACCAGCGAGCGACCCAGCAACTTGGCCTTGCGCTCGAACACCAGGCCGCTGTCCAGACTGAAGGTCGGTACCACGCTGTCTGCGGCGGAACTTCCGTCTACCAGTTTTACATCGTACTGGTAGGTACTGGCATGCAGTTGCAACTTCGGTGTGAAAAAACCAGCCGGTGCCAGCCAGGGCCGGCTGATCTGCGCCAAGCCGTAAACGCGCTGTGCATTCGGCTGCAATGTCAATGCACTTGCCGCCTGAAACTGGGTGAAATCCCCGTCCACGGACCAGTCCCATCCGCCTGCATCCGGGCGTTCATAGCGCACGCCAATTTGCGGCACACGGTCATAGGGCGGAATGATGGGCGCGGTAGAGTCTTGCAGGGTTTGCCACTGCAGCATCCGCACGTTGGCCGACACTGACCCTTGTGCCCACAGCGCCGAGACATCGTTGGGCAACAGGCGTTGTGTCAATGTGCTGCTGGCGCGCGTGAAATCGCGCCAGTAGTTGTCATCGCTGACGCGGTTCAGGTTGAGACTTACGCCCAGGGCGCCAACTGAAGGCAGACCTGTCTGCACCATTCCCTGATGGGTATAGGCCACGCCCCAGCGGTCGCTGCCGCGCAGGGTATCGGCGGGCATGTAATTGACCCGGGCAAGCCCCAAGTAGGCAGGCTCCAGATAGCGGAATTCCACGCCCAAATCCACACCCCGCAAACTCATGACAGTGGGTGTGATGGTTGCGTCGCGGTTGGGGGCAATATTCCAGTAGTAAGGCTGGGTGACCTCAATACCGTTGACGTTGTCCACACCGATGGTGGGCGGCAACAGGCCGGATTTGCGTTTCTCGGACAACGGGAAGCTGATGGCCGGCACCGGCAGTATGGGCACACCCTGGAAGCTGAGCACGGCGTTGGTAGCAACGCCCACATCTTCGTCATTGTCCAGCGTAATCTTGGCGGCCCGCAAAATCCAGGCGGGTAGCCAGTCCGGGCCGGGCTGGCGCCGGCATGTGGTGTAGGTCGCGTTGCGAACGATGGCGTGGCGCTCGTCAATAAAGTCCGCCTGGTCGGCCTCGCCATGGGCGTCGTTTTGCTGGAATTCGTAGCTGGGTGATTTGAAAAAGCCTTCAAAGGCATCTACCTTGAGCTCCAGCTGGGGGCCCGAATAAACGTTGCCTCCGCGGTTAATCCGCACATTGCCATTGGCTTTGGCTGTATCGCTGGGCTGGTCGTATTCCAGCCGGTCGGCCCGTATTGTGGTGCCCGCCTTGCGAAACTCGGCGCCCCCCTCGATGACAGTTTCCAGATCCGCGCGGCCCGTGATTCGGTCGCCCTGCACAAAAACCGGTGCGGCGGCGCGCTGCGGCGGCGTGATCTCCTCGGCCAGCATGCCGCTTGGACGCAGGTTCAGCGGTGGCACCGCATCAGCTTCGGGGGCCGGCGGCGTCTGCGCCCAGGCCGCATCCACCAGCGCCCACACGGCCAGCCCTATGCCATGCCTGCGATAGCGGGAAATCGCCAGGGTGGCTGGTTTGCACCAGGTGGGAGACGTGGAAAACAAAGGCGGGGACAAGAGCAAGTAGGGGCAGATTGGGTGGTGGTGCGAGGCAGCGAAGCAAAAGGCCTCAAGGGCAGGTTTGTAGAATGGATTATCCATGAGCCAACGCACCGACATCATCTTCCCCGCCAGCCCCGTCATCTGGGCCCATCCCGAACGTCAAGTGGAGTTTGATGCGTGGCTGCAGACGATAGCCCCGGCGCACAGTCTGGATCCCGCCAGCCTGCGTATGGCGTCGGCGGATGCGGGCTTTCGCCGCTACCTGCGCATAGACAGCCATGCAGGCACCCGCATCATCATGGATGCGCCACCGGACAAGGGCAGTTGCATCAGCTTTGTGAGAATTGCCAAACTGATGGACGATGTCGGGCTGAAAGTTCCCGAGATTTTGCAGTGGGATGAGGCACACGGCTTCATGCTGCTGACCGACATGGGCCCACAAACCATGCTGCAGGCGATTGACGCCGATGCCCCGCCGCCGCTGAACCTGTACCTGGATGCCGTGGATACGCTGGTGCAATGGCAACTGGCGTCCAAAGAGGGCGTGCTACCGCCTTACAGCGAAGCCTTGCTGCGACGCGACCTGGAACTGTTCCCGCAGTGGTACATCACAGAGCACCGGCAAACGCCGATAGATACGGCCATGCGCAAGACGCTGGATGAAGCTTTTGCCTGCATTCTGGCGAACAACCAATCCTGGCCCTCGGTGTTCGTGCACCGCGACTTCATGCCGCGCAACCTGATGGTGGGACCCGATTTTGCGCAAGGACACGCCAGTGCCGAGCGTGGGGGACACAGACTTGGCGTGCTGGATTTTCAGGACGCGGTCTACGGCCCCATCACCTACGACATCGCCAGCCTGTTGCGTGACGCGTTTCTCAGTTGGGACGAGGATTTTTGCCTGGACGTGACCATCCGCTACTGGGAAAAAGCACGTAAGGCCGGACTCCCGGTCGGTGACGACTTTGGCGAGTTTTACCGGGCCGTGGAGTGGATGGGCTTGCAGCGCCACCTGAAGGTAGCCGGCATCTTTGCGCGCCTGACGATTCGCGACGGCAAGCCCCACTACCTGGCCGACACACCGCGCTTTATCCGCTACATCCGCAGCACCTGCGGCCGCTACCGCGAACTCAAACCGCTGCTGCGCCTGGTGGAGAAAGTCGACAACATCGCCGTCCCGAATGTATTTACCTTTGGAAGAACATAGCGAAATATGCCACTATCCCGCTTAGGCATTGCGTAAGCAGCTACTACTTTCATAGCAATTTTCTTTATGCCCCGCTTCTTTTGCCCCACACCCCTGGTTCCTGGAGACCTGCTGGAACTGCCCGCCGGTGCGGCGCGCCA
The DNA here is from genome assembly GCA_043782015.1 of Rhodoferax sp. GTDB lineage: Bacteria > Pseudomonadota > Gammaproteobacteria > Burkholderiales > Burkholderiaceae_C > Allorhodoferax. The sequence continues at coordinate 11,293 of JAYWAV010000494.1, forward strand.
CGTGCAGGTGCTGCGCCTGCAGCCGGGTAATGCGATCACACTCTTCAACCACGGCCCAGGCTGGGCCGGTCCATCCCCAGGTGGCGAGTTTGAGGCCACCGTCACGCGCATCGGCCGAAGTGATGTGCAGGTGCAGGTTGGCGCGCATTTGCCCGTTGAGCGGGAGCCGGTTCATCGCGTACAGCTCGCCGTTGGCATGCCCGCAAATGACCGGATGGACTGGCTGATCGAGAAAGCCACCGAAATGGGTGTCTGGGCGATTCAGCCGCTGATGTGCGAGCGCAGCGTGCTGCGGCTCAGCGGCGAGCGGGCCGACAAGAAGATCGCCCATTGGCAGAGCGTGGCGATTGCTTCCAGCGAACAGTGCGGTGGCAACCGGGTACCGACCGTATTTCCAGTCGCCAACTTGAGCTCCTGGCTGGCCGCAGCCGACGCGGCATTGCCGGCACCCACGCAGCGATTGTTACTGTCGCTAAACGCCCAGGCCAAGCCCTTGCGCGCGCAAACGCAAGGCCTTGCCCCAAGCTGCTTCCTGTCCGGCCCCGAGGGTGGGCTGAGTCCCGCCGAGGAAGCTACCGCGCTCGCTGCGGGGTTCGCGCCGGTCACACTGGGCCCACGCGTATTGCGCGCTGAAACCGCGGCGCTGTTTTCGCTGGCCAGCTTGCTGGCCGTCTGATTCGCCCGCTGAATCCGGTCCGCGCATCAGGGTTTATCCATAGGCCCACACAGTACCCGAAGGCGCCTGGCAAGGGCATACTGGACACCTGACATGTCGCTGTGAACCGGGAGTGATCCGTGATTTCCAATTTTGTGAGTGACGCCATGCGCGCCAAGGCCTTTAGCGCGCTGATGAAGGGCGCTGGCATGGTGACCCGCTACATCCCCATTCCTCAGCCCACGCTCCTGGTGGGGCCTGGCGCGAGCGGCCGCCTGGGCCAGGCAGTGGCCGGTTTTGGGCACCGCAAGATCCTGATCGTTACCGACAGCATCGTCTCCAAATTGGGTTTGCTCAAAGGCCTGACCGATGCGCTGACCGCCGGGGGCACGCAGTTTGTCATCTTTGACGAAATCACCGCCGATGCGCCGATCCCGCTGATCGAGAAGGGCATCGAGTTTTTTGACGAACACCGCTGCGACGCCATCGTCGCCTTTGGCGGCGGCTCATCGATGGATGCCTCCAAGGCAATTGCCGTTGCCGCAGCCAACCCTGGCAAACGGCTGCGCCAACTGGCAGGCTACTTCAAGGGCCTGCGCAACCCGGTGCGGATTTATGCCGTGCCCACCACGGCTGGCACGGGCTCCGAAGTGACGGTGGCCGCCGTCATCTCCGACCCAGAGCGCGAGAAGAAGCTGGTGATCGTCGACCCGCGTATGGTGCCCAAGATGGCTGCGCTGGATCCGACGCTTATGACTGGCCTGCCGCCGCACATCACCGCCGCCACTGGCATCGATGCGCTGACCCACGCGGTCGAAGCTTTTGTCGGCAACTGGACCACACCCTATTCGGATGGCATGGCGTTGTCGGCAGTGGGGCTGATCTTCGAGAACCTGCGCACCTGCTACACCGATGGCAAGAACTTGCCCGCGCGGGAAAAAATGGCGCTGGCATCGACCTATGCCGGTTTTGCGTTCACCCGCGCCAACGTGGGCTATGTGCACGCGATTGCCCACCAGTTTGGCGGCAAGTACCACACGCCACACGGCTTGGCCAACGCGATCATGCTGCCGCTGGTGCTGAAGTTCTCGGCCCCCGCCATCACCAAACGCCTGGCCCTGTTGGCCGTACGTGCGCGGCTCGGTGAAGAAGGGGAAGCGGACGACGTACTGGCGAAGAAATTCCTGAGCGGCGTCGATCAGCTCAACCGCGACCTGGGCATTCCGACCACGCTCGATGCCTTGAAGGAAGCGGACATTCCCGAGCTGGCCAAAGCCGCCTGCCACGAAGCCCACACCGGCTACCCAGTGCCGCGCTATATGACGCAGCAGGAATGCGAAAACCTGATTCGCAAGGCCTTGCCACAAAGTGCGAACGTCAAGCCCAAGGCTGCCAGAGCTCCCGCGAAAACGTCCACCAAAAGCACCCAGGCCAAGTGACCACGCCGCACCGTTTGAAAAGATAAAAGGAAGACACCATGAAAAAAATCATTACCGTGACGCTGGGCTCGTCCAAACAGGATTTCGAATTCAAGACCCAGTTTCTCGGCCAGCCATTCCATGTGAAGCGCATGGGCGCCGACATGGACACTGGCAAGGCCTGGGAGCTGATGCGCCGCCAACAAAACAATGCCGACGCGATTGGGCTGGGCGAGATCAGTGACCACTACCAGGTCGGCCTGCGCACCATCGTCAACAACGAAACCCAGCGGCTAATGAACGTGGTCACCCGCGTGCCGGTCACTACCGGCGCTCATCTGCGCCGCCTGCTGCAGGTGCGCGCGGTGCGCTATGTACAAAAGGAGCTGGGCCAGTACTTCAACAACAACCTGGTGCTGTTCCTTTCCGGCATGCGCAACTACGACATGGCGGTGGCGCTGTCGGACTACACCAAGAACCTGAGCTTTGCCGACGCCACCTTCCTGACCGGCGCGCCGACGATGCTGGGCTCGCTGGAGCAGCTCGAACTGTTTGCCAAGGGCAGCGAGTTCATTTTGAGCGGCCGTGGCGGCGAAATGCTGGAACAAGCGCTGACGGATTTCAAGATCAAACGCGTCGCCAGTGCTGTGGGCAAGTCGCATGTGGTCGTCGGCACCTTTGCCGAGATCAAGAGCGTGGCGCGCGCAGGCAATCTGGATGGCAAAACGCTGATCACCTCGGCCGTTGATGACGAACGCATGGAGTTCTTCAAGAAACACAAGGTCAATCTGGTGGTTGATGTGTCGCCCAAGTTATTCAGTCACGTGGTTGGTATCAACACCATTGAGGCCATGATTCTGGCAACCATCGCCAAGCCGCAAGAAACCGTGTCGGACGACGATCTGGACGAAATCCTGACCGAACTGGACATCACGCCGCGCCTGCTGCACCCCACCGGTAAATTCCGCAACATCCGCCGCTTTGCGTTCGTGATCCACCCCCTAAGCCAGGAGTTCATCAGGAAGGGTTTCCCGATCCCGAAAAGCACGCCCAAGTTCGTGATGGACCGGATCGAAACGCTGGCCGCACATATGCCACCCATGGTCTATTGCAAGATGGACAACATCATCTCGCCCACTGGCGCCGAAGCAGAAGGCTGGTTGATCTCGGTTGGCGGCACGCCTAAGGAAATGCTTTCTCGTTCGCCGGAGTTCACCTACCGGCGTTTGCTGCAAGCCGCCAAAATGGCGGAGAAAATGGGCGCGCAAATCATGGGCCTGGGTGCATTCACCAAAGTAGTGGGCGACGCCGGCGTCACTGTCGCGCGGCGCTCCAGCATTCCGATTACCACGGGTAACAGCTACTCTGCCTCCGGAGCGCTGTGGGCCGCTGCCGACGCGATGCGCCGCATGGGCCTGATCCCCATGGTCAAGGGGTCCAAAAAGGTGCCCGCCAAGACCATGGTCATCGGTGCCACCGGCTCCATCGGATCGGTCAGTGCACGGCTGCTGGCGATGGCGTTTGACGAAGTGGTCATTGCCGCACGCGATCTGAAAAAGCTGGAAGAACTCAAAGCCTCGATTCTGGAAGACACACCGGACGCGAAGGTGACCTGCTCCATTGATTACGACAACCTGCTGTCCGACATGGACATGATCGTCACGTCCACCTCCGGCGCCGGCAAGAAGATTCTGGACATCACCAGGGTCAAGCCCGGCTGCGTGATCACTGACGTGGCGCGGCCGTTGGACTTGCCGCCCAGCGAAGTTGCCAAGCGCCCCGACGTGCTGGTGATCGAGTCCGGTGAGATCGAGCTACCGACCAAGGTCAAGGGCATGAAGACCATCGGCCTGCCGCCGAATGTGATCTACGCCTGTCTTGCCGAAACCATCGTGTTGGCGCTGGAAGGCCGCTTTGAAGTATTCACGGTGGGCCGCGATACGGAGTGGGAAAAGGTCAAGGAAATCTACAAGCTGGGCCTGAAGCACGGCATGAAGCTCTCCGCGATTTCTGGCGTCAAGGGTGTGTATTCCGACGAGGACATCGCCCGCGTGGTCGCACTGGCCAGGAAGGCGCGGCTCACCTGGAAGGGAACTTCCACAGCGAAGCCCGTGAAGACTGCTGCGAAAAAGGTCCCTGCCAAGAAAGTTCCAGCGAAAGTAGCCGCTAAACCTGCACCGGTCAAAAAGGCCGTGGCAAAGAAGGTAAATGCGAAACCGGTTGCGGCGAAAAAGGTGGTTGCGAAGAAAATCGCGCCGCGCAAAGCTACTGCGAAGAAGACATCTCGGGCACGCTAAGTTTTTTAATCGCTTGGCGCTCGCCCGGGCGCAGTCGTTGGCTGATCGGAGTGGGCGTGCCGCGCAGGTTGGGGCCGATTTCATTTGCCTTCAGCAAATCATGAGGCCCCGGCCCGTGCGGCCCGCCCGCTCTGATCAGCCAATCCCCACAAACACAAAACTCAAAGTCAACCCACCCGCCAGGAGTCCGTATTGCGACTCTGCACCCAGGCCTTCAGTGCCTCGACCGCCAGCGGCCTGGCAATGTAATAGCCCTGTAACGTACCGCAGCCGCATTCGCGCAGGAACATCAGTTGTTGCGCCGTTTCTACGCCCTCCGCCACGACGGTCAGCCCCAGCGCGTCGGCCAGGCTGATCACGCCCTTGACGATGGCGCGGGAATCGTTGTCGGTCGCCGTATCGCTGACAAAAGAGCGGTCTATCTTGAGCTGGTTGGGGCGCAGACGCTTCAAATAGGACAGCGACGAATAGCCGGTACCGAAGTCGTCAATCGCAATACCCACCCCCAACGCGCGCACCCGTTCGATGATGCGCTGGCTGGTGTCGGTCTCGGTCATCAACACGCTCTCGGTAATTTCAATCTCCAGCTCGCCGGGCTCCAGGCCGTGCACCCGCAGCGCGGTTTGCAGGCTGTCAAGCAGGCGATGGTCGCGGAACTCCAGTGCGGATACGTTGACGGACATGCAGCCCACGGACAAACCCTGCGCCTTCCAGGCGGCCTTTTGGCGGCAGGCTTCGTTGAGCGTCCAGACGCCCATTTCAGCGATCTGGCCCGACTCTTCGGCAATCGTAATGAAGGCGCCCGGATAGAGCAGGCCGCGCTGCGGGTGTTGCCAACGTACCAGTGCTTCCACGCCAGTCATTGCGCCGGTATTGGCATCCACTTGCGGCTGGTAGTGCAGCACCAGTTGTCCGCTGGAAATGGCTTCACCCAGTTGGTGTTCCAGCTCCATCGTGGCTTGCATGCGCGTATTCAGCTCGGCATGGAAGAAGCTGTAGCGCGCACGGCCCAGCGATTTGGCCTGGTACATCGCGACGTCCGCGTTCTTGACCAGGGTTTCAAAGTCTTGCGCATCGTCCGGAAACAGCGAGATGCCCATGCTGGCCGACACCCGTGCGGAACCGCCAGCCAGCACCAGCGGCTGCTCGATGGACTGCAGCACGCGATCCGCCATTTCCGCCAAGCTCTCCCAATGGGCAATGTCACGGGCCAACACCAGAAATTCGTCACCGCTTTGGCGGCACACCACGTCGATTTCGCGCAGCATGTCGCGCAGGCGGCGGGATACTTCCATCAGCAGTGCGTCGCCTGCTGCGTGGCCCATGGTGTCGTTGATGACCTTGAAGCGGTCCAGATCAATGAAGAAGATGCCGAACTTTTGCCCGGAACGCCGTGCCTGCAAAATCTCGCGCTGCACCAGGTCAATGAACAACGAGCGGTTGGGCAGGCCAGTGAGGTGGTCATACAAAGCCAATTGTTCGAGCTGCGCGTTCTTCGCGCCCAGCTGGCCAAATAACTCGCGCAACTGCTGCTGCACCCGTCCCAAATGCTGGCCCAGCAGGCCAATTTCGTCGTGGCGCTTCCACACGAATGTGGCAGGCGGTTGGTCCGAGGTGTCTTCGACCAGCGCTGAAGCCTGCGCCTTGAGCCGCTCAATCGGCCGCAACACCCGCGACACCAGTACCGGGATCAACACCACTACGCTAGCCAGCACCTGCAGCGCCACGAGCACCAGCATCTGGCTGCGACGCTGTTCCAGCAGGCTTTGGCCATAGGCCGCATCGAACCAGATCACCAGACTGCCCAGTAGCTCGCCGGAGCGCGTGACCTGCCCGGTGCGCTGGTGCAAGCGGCCCTTGGTGGTTTCGTCGTCCAGCGAAGCGTTGTAGCCCTCGCGTACGCGCTGCAAGGGTTTGGAATTGGCCAGCCCTTCTTCGATACGCACGGCCACCACTTGCGGGTTTTCCAAAAGGCGCAGCGCAGCCGCGTCCAGCGCCAGATGGTCGACCACCCACATCGGCTCGGCAATCGACACGCTGCCAATCACCATCAATGCAGCTTCGCCCTGTTCCAGCATCGCGCGCTGGGACTTCTCGGTGAGCTGCTGCTCTACCGCCAGCAGCAGAAGCGCAGGCGTGGCCACGCCGGCCATGATGGCCAGCACCACGGTGTAGCGCAAAGGCAGTCCGGCGCGCCACCGGCTCCACAGGCGGGACAGAAACTTCATTTAAAAGCGACTATCGAGCCACTGTTGCAGCGTGGCAAACACGGGGGTTGCATCCAACTCATTGAATATCTCGTGGTAGAGGCTCTCAAAGCATACCGAGGTCACCAGGTCTTTGGGCGCAGCTTGGGCAAAGTCACGGCTGCCCTGTGCGTTCAGCAGGTGATCATCGCCAGCGTACATCAGCAGCGTAGGCACCGTCCAAAGCGGCGCCAGTGCGACGGTCTGCGGGCCTGCGGTGGCGATGAAGCGCGCCAGCCGGGCCGAGATACGGTCATGCACCAGCCGGTCATTGCGATACGCCGCCACCACGGCTGGGTCATGCGAGATATATTGCGGCTTGACGCCATTGCCAACGCGCAAGTCAGGTGCAATCTTGGGTAACACCGCCAACAGGAATTTCTGGAATGAGCTCAGACCCGGATTCAGCGCGGGAGACGACATGATCAGCGCATCTACCGGGCGGATGCCCAGCGATACAAACCGGCCCACCACCAGGCCGCCCATGCTGTGACCCAGCAGGATCAGTTTGGTGCCGGGCTGCATGCGTGCACGCGTGCTGTCCACGATATCGGCCAAGTCGTCCAGCAAGCGGGTATCAGTCGGCAGGCTGCCGCGCGCACCGCCAGACTCGCCGTGGCCGCACTGGTCGTAGCCGCGCACTGCAAAGCCCCAGGCATTGAGTTTGCGCGCCACATGTTCGTAGCGTCCCGCGTGTTCCCCTAACCCATGCACGATGATGACCACGCCGCGCAGCGCGACTTGCGGGGCAACCGGCCAGTCCTGGATCACGACGTTGTCGCCATCACTGGCAATGTAAGTGGAGAGCGTGGATTCTGAGTGCATGGGTAGGGGTGTTCAGGGGAAACTGGCAATGACCTGGGCCACCGCCGCAGTCAGCTTCTTGGCATACGGAACATGCAGAAACTCGTTGGGTCCGTGCGCATTGCTCTTGGGGCCCAGTACGCCGCAGACCATCATCTGTGCCGTCGGGAAACCCCTGGACAGCATATTCATTAGCGGAATCGTGCCGCCCTGGCCGATATAGCCGCAGGGTGCGCCAAACTGCGCTTGCGACGCCGCGTTGAGCGCCTGCTCAAACCAGGGCGAGCTGCTGGGCGCATTCCAGCCCGTCGCCTGCGACAGGCCTTCAAAGGTGACGCGCGCCTGGTAGGGCGCGTTGTCTTCCAGCAGGGCCTTGAGTTCCTGCACTGCGGCGGCCGCCTCCACCAGCGGTGGCAGGCGCAGGCTCAGCTTGAAGGCGGTGTAAGGCCGCAGCACATTGCCCGCGTTCTTCATCTCCGGGAAGCCATCGGCCCCGGTCACGCTCAGCGTCGGTATCCAGGTGCGGTTTAACAAAGCTTGCAGCGGATCCGTCGTCGTCGGCAACGCAAAGCTGGTAGAGCCGCCACAGTCGTAGTGCGCCCACGGAAAGCGCTTGTAAATCTCGTCGCCCAGAATGCTTGCGGTGGCCTGCGCTTGCGCCAGCCGGTCAGCCGGGACTTCGCAATGGAAGCTGGCCGGCAACAAGCGGCCGGTCGCACTGTCTTCCAGCCGGTCCAGCACCTGGCGCATGATGCGAAAGCTCGATGGCACGAGACCGCTGGCGTCACCCGAGTGCACGCCTTCAGACAGGATTTCGACCTTCAATGTGCCACTGGCCATACCGCGCAGACTGGTGGTCAGCCACAGCTGGTCGTAATTGCCAGCGCCCGAGTCCAGACACACGACCAGACCCACATCGCCCAATTGGGGTTTCAGCGCGTCGACATACGGCAGCAGATCGTAGGAGCCGCTTTCTTCGCAGGTCTCAATCAGGCCCACCAAGCGCGGGTGCGGGATATTTTGCTTTTTGAGCGTCTGGATGGATGCAATCGCTGCATACGCCGCGTAGCCATCGTCTGCACCGCCGCGGCCATACAACTTGCCGTCTTCCAGCTTGGGATCCCACGGGCCCAGATCATTGCGCCAGCCGGAGAATTCGGGTTGTTTGTCCAGATGCCCGTACAGCAAAACAGTTTGCATGCTGTCAGTGCGCGTGGCTGGCACGTCGAAAAAGATGACAGGTGTGCGGCCGGGAAGGCGAATCACTTCCAGCGTCAGGCCCGCCACTTTCTGGGCCTCGATCCAGACCGCTACATTGCGCGCCACGGTATCGAGCAGGCCATTCGTTTCCCAGTCCGTGTCGAACATCGGCGACTTGGCGGGGATGCGGATGTAGTCGGTCAGTTGCGGGACGATCTCTTCGTCCCAGACGCGGCTGACCTGCTCCAGCGTTTGTGCCGTATCCAGCGCGGCTTGGGGAATTCGGGCGTTCATGGAGTGCTCACTAAAAGATGGGCGAACAAAGCGCCATCATGCCACGGCAAGGCGCCCCTCGCCTCCCGGGAAACCCTCAGCGCTGGGTACGCAGCCACCCCAATCCCGCCCGCGTTCCGCCCGGAACACCGCCCGCCCGGGGCCGGTACTCACAACCCACCCAGCCCGCGTAGCCCAAGGCATCGAGCAGGTCAAACAGGTACCGGTAGTTCAGCTCGCCGGTGTCGGGCTCATGGCGCTCCGGCACACCGGCAATCTGCACGTGGCCCACGTTGCCGCCCGGCAGGTAGTGGCGCAGTTGGGTGGCCAAGTCGCCTTCCATGATCTGGCAGTGGTAC
>JAYWAV010000495.1:0-2762 GCA_043782015.1 Rhodoferax sp.
CTTCGTGAAGGTGCAAGACCTGCGCTATGGCGAGAACTCGCACCAGCAGGCTGCGCTATACCGCGACCTGTACCCAGCCCCCGGATCGCTGGTTACAGCCAAGCAGTTGCAGGGCAAGGAACTGAGCTACAACAACATCGCCGATGCCGACGCGGCTTGGGAATGCGTGAAGAGCTTTGACACGCCAGCGTGCGTGATCGTCAAACACGCCAACCCGTGTGGCGTGGCACTTGGTGCCGATGCGCTGGAGGCTTACAGCAAGGCCTTCCAGACCGATCCCACCTCGGCATTTGGCGGCATCATTGCGCTGAACTGCCCGCTGGATGAGCGTGGGGCGCTACAAATATCGAAGCAGTTTGTCGAAGTGTTGATGGCGCCCAGCTTCACTCCCGAAGCGCTGGCCGTGTTCAAAGCCAAGGTCAATGTGCGTATCCTGCAAATCGATCTGCCTGCGCCCTTGGGCGCTTCCCATGCCAGTGGGGCGAGTGATTGGGACCGAGGCCGCAACGCGATGGACATGAAGCGCATAGGCTCCGGCATTCTGCTGCAGACGGCGGACAACCACGAGCTGGCTTTGAGTGACCTCAAAGTGGTCACCGCGAAGCAGCCCACCGCTGAAGAAATGAACGACCTGTTGTTCGCCTGGAAAGTCGCTAAATACGTCAAATCCAACGCCATCGTCTTCTGCAAGGGCGGCATGACCATGGGCGTAGGCGCGGGCCAGATGAGCCGCCTGGACTCCGCCCGCATTGCGTCCATCAAAGCGGGCCACGCGAATCTTTCGCTGGCACGCACGGTCGTCGCCAGCGATGCTTTCTTCCCGTTCCGCGATGGCCTGGACGTGGTGGTCGACGCGGGGGCCACCTGCGTGATCCAGCCCGGCGGTTCGATGCGCGACGACGAAGTCATTGCGGCGGCGAATGAGCGTGGCGTGGCAATGGTGTTCTCCGGTGTGCGGCACTTCCGGCACTAGGCCGGTTTCCCGACCCAGGAACTGAAAAAGCCACCTTCGGGTGGCTTTTTTAATGCGAAATCGGGCTGTAGCGCCCGTGGGTATTGCGTAAGCAGCTATGAAATTAGTAGTATTTGCAATGCCAATGTCCGGATAGCATAGGCATTGTCAATGACCCAGCAGGAGACCTCACCATGCGCCGATTTCTTGTGAATTGCTGCCTTATGCTGGTATTTGTGCCGCCGTGCGCCTTTGCGGAACCAACCCTGTTCACCGGAACCTGGACGATAGATTTGCGTTCCACGCGCGAGCGCAAGCAGAAAGAAGAATGTGGTTCTGCGATCTTTGAATTGAAACAGAAGGGCGACAAGATTGTCGGTAATCACCAGATGGCGACGGTGGGTTGCGGGCGCCTGAACGGCGGCGGGGAGGGTACGGTCAAAGGAATTGTCGTGGGTCATACCGCTGTGCTGGTCGTCACCAGTGGCCGCAACGGGGCCGTGGTGCTCGGACGTGCAACGCTAAAGGGCAGTGCGCTGGTGTGGGAAACACTGGAGGACATTACGCCGGGCGATCCGCCCAGTGATTCACCGCTGATCCTCGGACAAGGCACCCTGCAGCGCGTCGGCAAATAGCCCTTGGTTTCCAGACCGGCATGCCCCAAGGGATAATTGCGCCATGAAACAGCATATTGAATCCAGTCTGCAAGAAGCCCACGCTGCACTCACCGCTTTGCTTGCCAACCCGGCCGGCCTGGACTCTGTTGAGCAGGCAGCGCAGCTCCTGATCGCTACGTTTGAAAGCAAGGGCCGCGTCTATTCCTGCGGTAATGGCGGCTCCATGTGCGATGCGATGCACTTTGCCGAAGAGCTCACCGGTCGTTACCGCAAAGACCGCGCTGCGCTGGGCGCAACGGCCATCAGCGACGCGGGCCACTTGACCTGCGTCGGCAACGACCACGGCTACGACAACGTGTTTTCCCGCTATATCGAAGGCCATGGTCGCCCGGGGGATTGTCTGGTCGCTTTAAGCACCAGCGGTACCAGCAAGAACATCATTCGCGCCGCTGAAGCTGCACAAGCCCAGGGTATGAGGGTCATCATCCTCAGCGGCAAACGCAGCGAGAAGCTGGAGCCCTTGAGCGATGTCTATATCTGCACGCCCGGCGGCACCTATGCCGATCGCGTGCAGGAGTTGCACATCAAGGTGTTGCACATCCTGATCGAGCTGATCGAGCGCCACTTCTTCCCCGAGAACTACCTCGACTAGATACGGTGTTAGAAACGGCGTCTGAAGCCCAGCGCGAAGAAGTCTTCTCCGTTGGCACCGAAGTTATTCAGCAAATCGTAGACGGCGCAGCGGTGATGCAGCCGCACGAAGAATTCGTCGGACTTCTGTTGTGGCTTGGAGAGCGCAACTTCAATGAACAGCCAGTTCAGCGTGCGGCTGCCTTGGCCATCCTTGCCCAGTTCCAGCGGGCTCACGGTCGATGTGTAGGAAATGCCCAAAGGTGCCAGCCGGACATCGGTGCGCAAGACATCCCGCCATGGAAACGCACTAAAGCGCAACGCGGGTGCTACAGCCACTTCCCACAGTGGGGCAATGCCATTCTGGTAGCCCACCATGCCATCGACTTCTAGCGACACAGGCCACGCGTCCGAGCGCCACAGGGTTTTACTTGCCGTGGCGGCAATCAGGTATTGGTCCAGAAAATTGGCGCGGCCCTGGCTGAAGCCTGCGGGCTCGGTGTCGTAGTACTTGCCACCATACCCGCCCACACTCCAGTCGGGTTCAGCGGCACGCGCCTGCG
>JAYWAV010000496.1:0-2751 GCA_043782015.1 Rhodoferax sp.
ACGAATACCATAACCTGATCGAAAAACTGGCCATCAAGATACACCAATCAGGCTGGCGATTCGACACCATTTTGTGCCTGGCGCGTGGCGGCATGCGCCCTGGAGATATCCTGTCGCGCGTTTTTGACAAACCGCTGGCCATCATGTCCACCAGTTCCTATCGTTCGGATGCCGGCACCGTGCAGGGCAATCTGGATATTGCGCGGTTTATCACCACACCAAAAGGAGAGATTGCCGGCAAGGTGTTGTTGGTGGACGACCTGGCCGATTCCGGCCACACGCTAAAGGCCGTGATGAATCAGCTCAAGAACGACTACGCTCCCATTACCGAATTGCGCAGTGCCGTTATCTGGACCAAGGCATTGTCCATTTTCACGCCCGACTACTCGGTGGAATTTTTGCCGTCCAATCCTTGGATTCATCAGCCTTTTGAAGGCTACGACGCTTTGCGTCCGGAGCAACTGATAGAAAAGTGGAGCGTGTGAGCGCCAAGCCGACCATGACCGATCCAACCACTGCGCTGATTCATCACCGGTACACACCCCCCGCCGGATTTGTCGCGCCGCAGCCGGGCGTGTTCAAGGCCTCCACCGTCATCTTCCCCAACGTTGCTGCCATGCGCAGCTTCCAGTGGAAAGACAAAACCGCCTACACCTACGGCCTGCACGGCACACCAACGACCTACACGCTGGAGGAGCGATTGTGCACGCTTGAAGGCGGCCTGCAATGCCTGCTGCTACCCAGCGGCCTGGCGGCAATTGCCACGGTGGCACTGTCCCTCTTGCGCAGCGGTGATGAAGTACTTATCCCCGACAACGCTTATGGTCCCAACAAGGTGTTGGCCGAAGGCGAGCTGAAAAGCTGGGGCATCTCGCACCGCTATTACGACCCCATGAACGCGCACGATCTGGCGACCAAAATCAGCCCGCAAACCCGCCTGGTCTGGCTGGAAGCTGCAGGCTCAGTGACGCTTGAGTTTCCGGACCTGTGCGAGATGGTGCGTATTTGCAAGGCACGTGGTGTCTGGACGGCGCTGGACAACACCTGGGGTGCAGGACTCGCCTTTGCGCCGTTTGATTTAGTACCCGCTGCCGATCCACCACTGGGTGTCGACATCACCGTGCATGCCTTGACCAAGTACCCCAGCGGTGGTGGCGATGTGCTGATGGGCAGCGTCATTACCCGTGACGTTGGCCTGCACATGAAACTCAAACTGACCCACATGCGCTTGGGCTTAGGTGTCGGCGTCAACGACGCGGAAACGGTGTTGCGCTCGCTGCCCAGCATGGCGCTGCGTTACCGCGCGCATGACGAATCGACGCGCCAATTGGCCCGCTGGTGCCAAACCCGCACCGAATTCGCCCAGGTGTTGCATCCCGCACTTGCTGACTCGCCAGGGCATGCGCATTGGCGCGAAGTGTGTCAGTCTGGCTTGGGCGGTGCCGCGGGGCTGTTCAGTGTGATCTTTCATCCGCAATACAGCCAGCCGCAGATCGATGCTTTTTGCGATGCGCTCAGGCTGTTCAAACTGGGCTATAGCTGGGGCGGGCCCATGAGTCTGGTGGTGCCGTATGAGTTGAAATCCGTTCGCACTGGCTGGCCGGCACACCTCAGTCAAGGCACACTGGTGCGCTTTTCGGTGGGTCTGGAATCAGTGACCGATTTGCAGGCTGATCTGGCACAGGCGTTGCAGACTGCTCTGGCCTGAGTCGGTATTGGCCTGATTGGCCCTGCCGCCAGGTCTTCGATAGACTGGAGCCCATGGACCCTTCCCCCGACTCGATCAGCGCTGACGGCAGCGGCCACGGTCGCCTGGCGGCATCGCCGCCCGCGTCACCGGCGGAGCCCCCACCGTACGTGCCACCTCCGTCCGAGGCTGCGCCCAAGGAAATCGTCAAGCTGCGCCTGCGTGATCCGTTTCGCTGGCTGTTGCTCGGTTGGTGTGACCTGCTGGCTGCCAAGGGCATCAGCATTTTCTATGGCGTTTGCTTCTGGACCATGGCCCTGCTGCTGGGGGCGGTGTTTCGCAGCAAACCCGAGTACGTCATGACTGTTGCCTCCAGTTGTTTGCTGGTGGGGCCATTTTTGGCGATGGGCCTGTACGAGGTCAGCCGACGGCGCGAGCAGGGCATCAGCCTCGAGCTGGGCGCGTCCCTTACCTGCTGGGACGCGCATTTGGGTAGTATGGGCCTGCTGGTTCTGGTCATGATGGTGCTTGAGTTGTTGTGGGGCCGGGCGTCACTGGTGGTCTTTGCCGTATTTTTCAACACCGGTATGCCGTCCACGACGGGCGTCATGCAGGCCACCTTCAATCCGGAAAACTGGGAATTTCTCGCTGTTTACCTGCTGGTTGGCAGTGTTTTTGCCGGTCTGGTTTTTGCGGTGACCGTTGTGTCAATCCCCATGATTCTGGACCGCGATACCGATGCCATTTCCGCAGCCATTACCAGCCTGCAGGTGGTCTTTGCCAACACGCTTGTCATGGTGCTGTGGGGCGTGTCGATCACCGCACTGGTGTTCGTGGCGCTGGTGCCTTGGGGTTTGGGGCTGCTGTTCATCGGCCCCTGGCTGGGACACGCTAGCTGGCATGCTTACCGGGGTTCGGTGCGCTGGCTTGACGAGGATGCTGCTGCGGTGCCGATCTGAGGCAACAAAAATTGCGTCCGTCGTGACGGGCAGCGGTCGTGAAATGGTAAAGTGTCCCCAATAACCTGAAAGCATACCTTGGCTACACCCAATTACGGATACGAA